>CAMJGB010000039.1 GCA_946405115.1 uncultured Clostridia bacterium
AGACAATTTTCTATATCTATCCCTTATTCCATGTTGAGGGCATCTCGAGCAACAAATCGAGATGCCTTCAATAGTTTAGGGAAAATTCTTTAGTTAACCTGATTGATCTCGGAACCTTCCTTGCCGTTGATGAATCCCTTAAGATTACCTGCAGCAACCTTAATGAGACGTGCACGTGTTTCTAACGGAGCCCATGCAATATGGGGAGTGATCACCGTGTTAGGTGCTGTAAGGAGCGGGTTGTCTTCCTTCATCGGTTCTACCGATACTACATCGCATCCGAATCCCGCTACTTTACCGGACTTCAGTGCTTCCGCCATATCATGCTCGTTGACGATAGGGCCTCTTGCAGCATTAATGATGAATACACCGTCCTTGCATCGTGCAATGACATCCTTGTTGATAAGGTTCTGTGTTTCCTTTGTTAAGGGGCAGTGAAGCGATATTACATCTGCTTTTGCTATTGCCTCATCGAAAGTAAACTCCTTCGAAGGATCCTTGATCGTGTGGGGTACGGGGAGCACTTTCATGCCCAAAGCTTCGGCTATGATCGCTACTCTTGTTCCGATCTTACCCATACCGACTACAGCTATATTCTTGTCGCAAAGCTCTGTAAGAGGGGAGAGCCAGTAACAGAACTGCTCCGATCTTACCCAGCCTCCGTTCTTTACGTCAGCATTATGAAGACCTACCTTGTCGGCGAGTTCAAGGAGAAGTGCGACAGCCATCTGTGCCGTTGCAAAAGTTCCATACTCGGGAACATTGGTTACTATGATGCCCCTTCTGCGGCATGCCTCGAGGTCGACTACGTTAAAGCCTGTCGCAAGTACTCCGATGTATTTAAGGTCAGGAAGCTGTTCGAGGATGTCCTCAGTAAAAGGGGTCTTGTTCGTGATTACGGCCTTGGCTCCCTTGGCTCTTTCAACTATCTTGTCAACGGGAGTGATGTCATATGCCGTGACCTCTCCTAGTCCTTCGAAAGGCTCCCAGTTGAGGTCTCCCGGGTTGGCTGCCGAACCGTCCATAATGATTATTTTCATAAGAATTTTCCTCGCATTGGTACGTTTTGTAACACTGTTAAAAATCATTATACAATAAGTAAATATTTAATGATAAACTGAAGTCTGGGGGTACGGTTTTATGTATCTATATTGCTATGCACGTTCCGATAAGGCCAGACTTACGGGACAGAAACTGTTGAATGAAGCTGAAGGTGAATGGATCGAAGACATGGAGTCATTCGTGTCCAATAAAGATGCGGGTGCAAGACGCGCTGACGGAACGGTTGTGCTCATTCTCCATCAGGAACCTTGCATTAAACTTCTTCTCGAACGCCTTTACCCTGCAGATGTCAGATTCCCTGTCATTAATGTAACCCCCGACGGAAAGTATGCAGGCATTCTTCGTACCGGAGGATATAACACATACCAGATCCTAGAGAAGATCACTTCGGCATTAGGCTGTATTGCATTGTCGAGTGAGGAGGATCGTAAGGATACTGCTCCGGATCTCATGAGACCGGTTTTGTCATATCAGATGAAACCTGACAATGAAGATCTTCTTAAGGAGATAGCTGCCTTCATCAAGGACGGAGGCTCCGTTGATGTATACAGCGACCTTCCTCTTGAAATGAGCGAACCCATTCTTGATTCGTTGAGCTACAAGACATACTTGTTCCAGTCCAATCAGAAGAATGAATTGGGCCAGGCATATGCATCAGCAAATAATGAAGATAAGTATTCTATTTTTATCACCTGCGGTAAGATTCCTGAAGTTCCCAAGAACGGCAAGGTCCTTATCCTGGTTCCTAAGATTATTGTAGTCGGACTTGAGGTATCGGCAAGATCCGATCCCGAATATTCCGCGAAGTTGTGCAGAGAAGAACTGGAGAAGCACGGTATCAATCCTGATGCCGTTGTAACGGTTGCCGTTTCTGCACTTGCAAGAGAAAGCGAAGTCGTAAGTAATATAGCGAAGGATTTGGGGTGCTTCGTTACATTCTTCGATTCAAGGCTTCTCAAGGCTGTCCGCATTCCTTTGAACAACGGATTCTCGAATGAGCGTATGGAGGCTGAATTCTGTACGGCATCTGCATGTCTTGCTTCCGATAACGGAAGGATCCTCATGCGTAAGACGGGAGACCGTAATTCGATAATCATGACGGCGGCAATAAAGAGAAGTCCGGTATATCTGACACACTGATTGTAATTCTAATTAATTTGGGGGAGAAATTATGAGGAAGATTACAAGATTAGCAGCATTGGGAATGGCAGCAGTAATGGTTAT
The DNA here is from genome assembly GCA_946405115.1 of uncultured Clostridia bacterium. Lineage (GTDB taxonomy): Bacteria > Bacillota > Clostridia > Saccharofermentanales > Saccharofermentanaceae > Saccharofermentans. The sequence goes on from CAMJGB010000039.1 coordinate 2,287, forward strand.
GCCTCTTCTTACCGGATGTTGGAAGAAGGGCGGCGCTAATACCATTTCAGCAGATGATCCATGGTACAACGTATCAACGATAGCTGTCGGTGACGAAATCGATTCGTCTATTTACGACTATGCATCACTGGATTACATCGGAGAAGTCAACGGGGAATATATATTCAGATTAGGCGGAACTCTTCATATACCTCAGGGTTTTGACTATATGACAGATTCCACATTCGAATATCGCGTCGACGAATTAAGAGCCTATGATGAGACAGGTTCATGTGTTAAGACTTACGACCTGATGGATATTGTCCGAGATTTTGAGACGCCGGATTATACATATATTAATACGGTCACGGCTGCTGAAGATGGCTGTCATATCTTAATCTACAGCAATAACATCAATACAGGTGAGTCTGCCAAATACACAACTGTGGTGGATATCGATGCCGGTACTTATGGAAGTTTAGATCCTGTGGCTGAACCTGAGGACGAATTTACTGCAAGAATCGTTGCTCAGGGCGGAAATGATGAGGGCGAGATTGAAATTGGCGAATATAAGCTCAGAAGGTTCTGGTTTTCAGGTGACCGCGGAAACTCATACATGTTGGTGGTAGTATCACCTGACGGAACTTATAACGAATTTGATCTTCGCGGAATCGTTCCCAATCTTGATATTTTTGATATTTCCAATGCGATTGATGTAGGCAATAACAGAGCTTTAATTGAGCTCAGATGTTCAGACGGCCGTCAGTTCATGCTTTTGGATCTTAATACGATGACAATGAATCTTGAGACGCAGGATATGGCCTGGCTCGTTAGTAAATCTATGTATCTTACACAGGTAGACGGATTAGGATACGTTATAAGAGATGTAGATGGCATCTACAGCATCGATTATGATAACCGTACTCTTAATCCTGTGTTCCTTTATTCTTATGCGAATACGAATATGTACGACATAAGAAGTGCCCGTCCCATTACAGTTAGTGAGGACAGAGCTGTATTCGCGGGTTCAAGGTATGACCCCAACCAGATCTATGGCACCGAGCTTAATGCTGTTATTTATACCTTTACAAGAGCTGAATCCAATCCAAATGCAGGTAAGACTATCTTAAGAATTGCAAGCACAGGTGATTTTACTTATCCTCTCTGCTCGGCAATTGCTTCTTTCAATGAGTCGAGCGATACCTACTTTATGGTTACGGAACAGAAGTACAACATAGATGTTCAGGTAAGCGCCGCGACTAATCAGAATGTAAACGGTGCACAGGCTGACAACAGCCTTGCAACAGACGATGCAGCAACATCACTCGGCAATCAGCTTGCAATGGATATCATGTCTGGAACCGGTCCTGATATCATCATCAACGGCGGACAGTTCGGTATGCTGAATGATGCTGACTATCTTCTCAATCTCCGTGAATATGTAAATGAGAACTACGGTTCTTCCGATTACTTTACAAACATTTTCGATGCGGCAAGCGACGGTGACGAGTTGTTCCAGGTTCCTGTAGCATTCAGTGTCAGAGGTATTGTAACGGATGGTTCTAATGTAAGTGACGGACAGATCGGTTTTACTTATGATCAGTATGCTGAATTCGTAAGCGGACCTTGCAACGGAACAGATCCTCTTGGACAGGGAAGACTTCAATTCTTTATAAATTCACTAAATTGCATGTCGGATCTTGTAATAACTAATGATACTGTAGATTACGATGTCGAAGCATTCAGAACTCTTGCCGAGTATACACGTGATAATGTAAACGAGGCTTTGATGACTGATGAAGATGATCTCTATATACCTGACGGTGAACGCGTTGCAAGAGTTGTAGAAATTGCGAATATTTCCACCTACTTTGATGCGGTAAAGAATGGTAATATAGTCTTCTTGGGAATTCCATCCTATGATGGCAGAGGCCCTATTATCAGTGCTGCTGATACTGTGGCAATCTCTGCTCAGACGCAGGCTCCTGAAGCATGCCGAGAGTTTATCTCACTTCTTATGGGTGACGATATTCAGACTCTTTACGGTTTGATGGCGGGTATTCCTGTTAACAGATCTGCATTCGAGATCGCAGGACAGAAGAATGTTGATGCTCGTAACAGAATGCGTGAGCAGATTACCAGGATCTTTTCTCCTGAAGAGTATGCTCAGAACGGATACAATCCTAATCCCATGGAGTATTCCGTTGTTGATGACTTCGCTGTGTTCGTAAGCGAATTAACAGGATGGTATACGAATGACGGTTCGATCAATGCCATCATCAGAGAAGAGATGCCGGCATACTTTGAAGGACAGAAGACCCTTGAACAGGTCATTCCTGTACTCGAAGACAGAATACAGACACTTCTTAACGAAAGAGGATAAAACGAAGAATAATGTCGTCTGAGAAAGACAATATAGATATTAAGGATAAGGATAATAAAAAAGAAGTAAAGGAGCGGGCGCCAATAACGACCGCTCTTACAACGGACCCCGCAAGACTTGCTGCCATGAAGGCGGCAAAGAAGCGTCTCCACAGAAGAAGAGGTTTGAAGGATTGGGCTTTGTTCACGGGTTACCTTACCCCGAGCCTTGTCGGCGTTATGCTTTTCTTCTTCCTTCCTTTGATAATGATCCTTAAGACGTCTTTCCAGAAGTCGACTACGAATTATGAGTTCGTAGGTCTTGCCAACTACGACAAGGTAATTAACAACGATGCTTTCAGGGATGCATCCTGGAATACACTTACATTCTCAGGTATCGCTGTTCCTCTCGCAGTTGTGCTCGCACTTCTTCTCGCAATTCTTTTGAACTCAGGTATTCCTGCACAGAGCGGTTTCAGAAGCGTACTTCTTAATCCTATGATGGTTCCGGTTGCTTCCGTCGTTCTTATCTGGCAGGTATTCTTCAGCTATAACGGTGCCGCAAACGGTGCAGGTTTGTTCAAGCTTTTCGAGCCGGACAAGATCGACTGGCTTAAGTCGGATTACGCCCAATTGGTAATCCTTGCTTTGTTCCTGTGGAAGAACTTGGGATACAACATGGTTTTGTTCCTTGCAGCACTTAACAACATTGACGATGAGATTCTGGAGTCCGCTCAGATGGACGGAGCCGGTGCATTAAGAAGATTCTTCTCCATCAAGATGTACTTCCTTGCACCTACGATCTTCTTCGTTACTATAATGTCTCTTATTAATTCTTTTAAAATATTTAGAGAAGTATATCTTCTTACGGGTGACCATCCGTATACGAACCTTTATATGCTTCAGCATTTCATGAACAATGCGTTCAAGAACCTTGAGTACAATAAGCTTTCGGCAGGCGCCATTATCATGTGCGTTGTCATGATCGTCATCGTAGGAGTTCTGTTCTATGCAGAGTCCAAGTTCGATGCGGATGTGGAGGGATAATCAATGGATCCTGAAGTATCAAGACAGCGCAGAGAAGAGGCTACCAAGGCAAGACGTAAAGTCTTCACGGTAATGCAAAGAGATCTTTCCTTCTTCGAGCAGATGGATGAATCTACTAAGGAAGAATTCTTCAAGAAGGAGAAAGCAAGATCTTTAAAGGTTAGAAGAAGAAGGAAGATAGTTAATAATACTTCACTGACGATAGGTATCATTATCGCTTGTGCAGTATCGATCCTTGCTATCGTACCTGTCTTCTATACGTTCCTTAATTCATTCATGTCTTCCGCTGAGATCTCGAATAACTACGGCGTTATCTTCCAGAGCCTCTCCGGTCATGCGGATCAGGGTGCAACGTATCTTTCTTCATCACCTTCGATGACGCTCGTTCCTCAGAGAGTTACGATAGAGCAGTATAAGAATCTTCTTATCATGAGCCCTACGTATCTTCTTAAGTTCTGGAATTCAATCATTCTTGTTGTTCCTATCGTTGTAGGACAGATGGTAATCTCCTGCCTTGCTGCATACAGCTTTGCAAGATACAGAAAGAAGAGAAGAGAGGTTCTTTTCTTCTCATACATCATTCTCATGCTCATGCCCTTCCAGGTAACGCTTGTTCCTAACTACATGATCTCCGAGCAGCTCGGAATCCTTAATACGAGATGGGCTATCATACTGCCGGGTATATTCTCGACATTTGCCATCTTCCTTCTTACGAAGTACATGAGACAGATTCCTAATGCTTATATCGAAGCAGCGAAGCTTGATGGTGCCAAGGAGTGGCAGATCTTCACGAAGATTGCAGTTCCTATGTGCAGCAACGCTATCTTCGCTCTTACAATTCTTCTTTTCATCGACTATTGGAACATGGTTGAGCAGCCGCTCGTCCTTTTAACCAATGCAGATAAACAACCGATGTCGGTTTTCCTGTCGCAGATCAACGAAGCCGAGATAGGCATAGCTTTTGCAGCATCGGCACTTTACATGATCCCGCCGCTTTTGATCTTCCTTTGGGGTGAGGAGTACCTCGTAGAAGGAATTTCAAGGTCGGGAGTCAAATAAACGGAGGCATATATGAAGAAGCACGAGAATCAGAAGGGCAGTCGTAAATGGGTTATCAAGGCGATGATAGGATTCATCGCGGTACTTGCCGTGTTGACATTCTTCTCGAACACGATCATGAATATGACAATACCGTTGGTAGTAACTTCGTATGCAATGCGAGGCAATCTTGCTTATACCAACAGTGCTACAGCCCAGATTGAGGCTGACGGTCAGGTTGAGGTTAAGGGCCTTGAGGGAAGAACCGTTGACCAGGTTCTTGTTACCAACTACGAGACGGTCGCTGAAGGCGACGTCATCATGACTCTCGAGCATGTAGATGATCTTACAGAGCTCACAGATCTTGAGAACCAGTTAAATTCTCTCATTCGTGAGCAGGGTTTTGCTGAAAGAACACCTCACCACACAGATTACACAGTTCAGAATACAGCGGTAAGAACAGCTGAGCAGGCTCTTGCCGATGCTCAGTCACAGCTTAACAGTGCAACTACAAGAGACGAGACTATAGCAGCTGCTCAGCAGGTCTTGAGTGCAAACCAGGCTGCTGTTAATGCTCTTCAGGCTCAGGTTGCATCTGCTTCCGAAAGCGTAGAGAACATCAATGCCCAGATTGCTGCAGATTATGCAAGAATCGCAGTTATCGACGGAACAGCTACTGCTACTGTTCCCGGTATGTATGCCGCAAGACCCGGCGTACCTTCTGTTGTAAAGTTCGATCCTGCTGATCCTGCAACTCCGGACGGAGCCGCTGATCCTAACGCCGGTGGCGATCCCAACGCAGCTGTTGACCCTAATGCCGGTGTAGATCCGAATGCTGGCGGCGATGCAACTACTACAACAACTACTACTGCACCTGCAACAGAGTCAACTACAGAGTCCACAACTGCTCCTACAACGGCTCCCACAACACAGCCTACAAGTGCTCCTTCAACAGATACTGCTACTGAGAGACAGAATCTTTTGAATCATATCGCTCAGCTTCAGACTCAGCTTGTTGATGCTCAGAACAGACTTGCAGGTTATTCTGCACAGCTTGCTGCTGCACAGCTTGCGGTAACAGATGCACAGACTGCTATTACGACAGCACAGGCTCTCCCGAGTACTTATGCTGCTGCCGATGCAGTTGCAGATGCACAGTATGCACTTACTGCTGCTACAATTGCTCTTTCAGATGCTCAGATCAACGCAGGCATTCAGGCTGACCGTGATGCTGCTGCAATCGAAGACAGAGCTTTGCAGATCGAGGCACTCGAGGCAAAGATCGAGAAGGTTCGTGCAAGACTTACTACAGATGAGATCGTTGCTCCTGCTGACGGTTATGTGTGCAACATCGCAGTAACTTCAGGAGACAAGCTTTCCGAGGCTGCAGTTATCTTCGTAATCGTTCCTGAAGATACGACATACTCCATCTCATTCTCATTCTCCACAAACGTTGCTCAGAGCCTTAACGTCGGTCAGGAACTGAACAGCGACAACTACTATGCAATCAGCAAGATTGTTATCACTAACATCAAGCCTGATCCTAACAACCCGAGAAACCAGAGAATCGTTAAGTGTGCCGTATACTCCAACTCAACTCTTTGGGTAGGTGAGAGCGTTACGGTTACGGCAGACAGAGGAAACGCCACATTCGATCACGTAGTACCTGCAAGTGCTATCAGTGAGGATAATTCCGGTATGTTCGTATATGTCGTAGATAAGTCTACGGGACCTTTGGGCGACAGATATGTTGTAAGAAGAGTAGCCATAAGCGTTGTGGAAAGATCCGGTGCTTTCGCTGCTATTACCGGTGAAGGTCTCGATAATGCTATGGTAGTTACCAGAAGTGAAGTTCCTCTTCATAACGGCGACAGAGTACGTCTCGAGGATTACAGTTCAACTGAAGGCTGACAGGCGGAATTATGGCATTAAGTAACAGAGCTAAAAGAATAATAAAAAATAATTACTTATCCTTTAGAAGAAAGGCGAAGAAAGTTTTATTTGCAGTTCCCTTCTGGGTGCTGCTTGTAGGAGTCGCCCTCACTTCTACGGGAATAGGACGTTATATCTATCTTGTAAACATCAGACACGATCAGGATATGGCTTCATACTGGACAGCCGATTCCGAAGTACCATACAGACACATGTCCGTATACGGACGCGGCGCTAGACCCGGATCTACGGATACTCCGCCTTTGTACATCAATCAGTCGGAGTCTTTGAGCAGAAGCGATATCGTAACCATGAGAACATCACTTCAGACTCTTGCCGATTCCGGAAGAAGTTCATCAGGTAAGTCCGGTCTTGATGATGACGGAAGACCAAGAGGATGGGAAGACTGCTTCTCGTCTTACCTTACGGGTTCCATCGAGACAGTAGCTTTACCCGAGGAAACAACTGCCTTTAACATGACTAGTACATGTGACGTAGTCGCAGTTGAAGGCAACTATGCAGTATTCCACCCGTTCAGCTATATGTCAGGAGGCTTCCTTCCTGAGACTGTAACAGACTCAAGACAGATAGTTCTTAATGACGTTCTTGCATGGAAGTTCTACAAGTCATATGACGTTATCGGCAACAAAGTTAAGCTTTGGGGCCAGGAGTTCACCATTATCGGTGTAGTAACTGAGCCCAATGACGGCATCGCGAACTCAGCAGGTACGAATAACCCGAGAGTATATGTTTACTTCACTGCCATGGAGAACTTTGCTCCGCTTACATCACCTGATTCGGTAACGGGCTCCGGATCAAACGGCAACAATTCTTCACAGGCACAGGCTACTCCTACGCCGGCCGCCGCAGCAGCAGTAACGGGTGCCGCAGGTGCAGCTCAGTCAGGTTCAACCTCAGTTCGCCCGACAATGGCGGTAATGTGCTACGAGGCAATGCTCCCCGAAGCGGTCCCCGGAGTTGCTAAGAACGACATGAGTTCTTCCGTACCCAACTACAATCCTGCTACACCAAACTTCTACGTAATAAGCAACACGGAGCGTTTCGGTGTGTTAAGCACATGGCGCTTCATGTGGCCCATAGGCAAAACGCAGTCAGCGCTTTCGGTGTATGACTTCCCTTTCTGGGAGAAGACGGCACAGCTTACGCAGCAGCATCTTTTCGCAGATGAGATACTTACCGTAGTAGGCGTTCTTGCTCTTTGTTCCGGCACGGTTATGGCGATACTCCGACACCGTAAAATGTCTCGAAAATGAAATAATAGGGTAAATCCTCCAAAAGTATAATTAGAATCAGGAAAGTATCTAATTATCTTAGGGGGATTTTTACTATGTTTGGAAAGAGGAAGAATAAGGTAACTGTAGTTGTTTCCTCTCTGTTGGCCGCAGTCATTCTCATGACTTCGTGTTCGGTCAATTTTGATGGCATAGGAGAGGCTTTCTCCGATCTTGGAAATAATCTAAGTCAGTCAAGAAACAGGGATGAGGAGACTTCGGAGACCGAAGCAGCTCCTGCTGTTGAGACGGAAGAAACAGTAATCCCTGAAGAGACGGAAGAACCTGAGGAGGCGGATCCCACACCGACATCCACTCCCGTACCGACGGCAACACCTACTCCGTCGCCTACGCCTGTTCCTCAGAGAGTAGATTTTTCCGAATTGACTGAAGACCAGCTTACAGACTCCATAGACATTGAGATGGAAAACTTCTCTGAGTCAGCTCATGCAGAGGACGATGACGATATTATTCTTGCAGAGTTTTCCGGAAACAGAGTCCTCATATCATCTGATGAGATCTCAGGTCCCATCACATCCGTTAACCTCATGCTCGATGCATTCTACATGGAAGCAGAAGGTATCTATAACAGAGTAGTTAACGAGCAGTATGCAGCTTATGAGCTTGATCCCGAGATGGTTCCCGATACAAAGGAAGTAACGGTAAATTATGCATATTTCTTTAACGGCAGACTTCTTTGCATAATAATGAACTACTCCGTTACACAGGATGAAGACGTACTTCTTAACAGTACCGAGTACTACAGATTCGACCTTTATACTGGTCAGATCGTATATTCGGATATGCTGGTCAATAACGTAGACGAGTTCTATGATGCACTTGCCGAGGCAATTGCAGACAGCACAAGCAGCCCTGCTGATAAGGCAGAGGATTATGAGATTGAATTCTTTGTTGTTGAAACAGATGATGACGGCGAGTCCGAAGTTACGGCTGCGGTTGTAACTGATGACGGATTTGAATATTACGTAGTTGAGATCCCCGATCTTTATGACAGCCTTACACGTTATGGAAGGGTAGTCTGGAATGTCACTTTTGTAGAAGTTGACGAAGAAGATGTTGACGATGAAGAAGACATCGAAGACGAGGATGAAGAAGACGAGGATGAGGATGAAGATTCTATCGACGAGGACGAGGAAACCTTAGAAACTGAGGAATCCGAGGACGAAGAGGAAGAAGAGGAGGAAGAAGACCGCTGATCGACAGCGGCAGGAATGAGTGGGATTGGCTGTACAAAATTAACTCAAATTTCACTCACTTTCCTCGGGCATTTTTGCACTCCGCACAAAAAATGATTGCAAGAATGTGCAAACTGTTGTAAACTTCAATCGTAAGTGTCCATGTTTTTGGAGCATGCGTGCAACAAAGGCGGATGGAACACATGGGGCATAAGCCTCATGTAAGTAAACTTAGGTCCTAATTGGACAGAAATAAAACCTTATTTTTTTAGGAGGCAAAAACAATGAAGACAAAGAAGATTATTGCTTTGATGTTGTCATTGGCAATGGTTCTCGGTGTTGCTGCTTGTACAGATACTCCGGCTGAGACAGCTGGTTCTGCTGCAGATACAGCTGCTGAGACAACAGCTACACCCGCTGATGAGACAGAGGCACCTGCAGAGACAATCTCTCAGGTAGTTGAGGTTTCTGAGTACAACGAGTTGGCTATTGCTGATGTTGCTGATGAGGATGATGAAGTTGTCGTTTATGGATTCAACGAGGAAGTTAAGAACCTCATCGAGACATACTCTGACATCACTGTTCGTTACGAGCAGCAGTCCTCTGACACAATCCAGCAGGTACTTGACAACGTTCTCGCTTCTGGTGAGGATGCTCCTGACATGTTTGCATGCGATGCAGACTATGCTAGAAAGTACATG
>CAMJGB010000040.1 GCA_946405115.1 uncultured Clostridia bacterium
ACTGCATGTGATCTGTTCCGGATGGATATTCATTAAATCTCACGACTTAGGTAACGGGATCAAGTATGCAGGTCTTAATGTGAGGACCATAGTCCAGCGTGTAACGGCAGTCCTGATGCTTATTCTTATTGGTGTTCATGCGAGTATGTTCTCGATGCTCCCCAAAGCGCTTGTTCCGCTTCTTATTGTTCAGATCCTGTTCTTCGCATGCGTATTTACTCATGTAGGAGTCTCGGCTTCGAATGCGCTTATCACGTTCGGTCGGATCGAGTCTTCTAAGGGACGTAAGAGGGCTGACGTTATCGCTTGCATCATCTGCGCAGTGCTGTTCATCGCAGCTTCCATAGTTATCACGAAGACTGAGTTCATTATGTTTACCGGAGGTGCCGCATGACCAAGGTTCTAATCATCGGAAGCGGTATATCCGGTCTTACCTGTGCGATCGAGTGTGCTTCAAGAGGCATAAGCACGATCCTCGTATCGCCGTTCCCGTCCGAAAGAGCGCAGTCGGTTCTTGCTGCGGGCGGAATCAATGCGGTGCTAAGAACTGATAACGGCGATTCCATCGAACAGCATATTAAGGATACGCTTAACGGCGGCTGCAACATCGCAGGCGTTAAGGCGGTAACGGGCCTTTGTTCCGAAGCCCCCGATATCGTAAGGTGGCTTGAGGGATTAGGCACGGTCTTTAGTAGGGACAAAGAGAGCAAAATAATGCAGCGCCCGTTCGGAGGCCAGACTTATCCCAGGACGTGCTTTGCCGGTACTTCTACTGGCAAGCAGATCGTGACGGCACTTGTCATGGAGACCAGGCGCTACGAGGGTAAGGGGCTGATCGAGAGGCGCTTCTGGACTGATTTCTACGGAGCTCTCATTAAGGATAAGACATGCTACGGTGCGCTTCTTTATAACGAAGCTACGAGAACATTAGAGAGCGTTACTGCAGATGCTGTCGTAATCGCCACAGGCGGACAGAACAGGATGTTCAGCAAGACCACGGGTTCCACGCAGTGCGACGGGTATGCTGCAGGGAAGCTTTTCGAGCAGGGAGTGGAGCTTAAGAACCTCGAGTTCATCCAGTACCACCCCACGGCGATCGAGACTGATAGGAAGAACATGCTCATCTCGGAGGCGGCGCGCGGTGAGGGCGGAAGGCTCTACTATGAGGACGGTGGCAAGCGTGTTTACTTCATGGAGGATAAGTTCGGCGAGAAGGGCAATCTTATGCCGCGTGATGTTGTGTCGAAGACGATGTATGAGACGGGAAGGGACATTTACCTTGATGTGTCGTTCTTGGGCAAGGCGCAGATCCTGGACCGTATCCCTGAAGTTTACGACCTTTGCATGAAGTACAGAGGATTAGATATCACGCGTGAGAGCATTCCCGTTAAGCCTTCGGTGCACTTCTTTATGGGCGGAATCGCGGTAGGCCTTAATCACATGACTAACATCAGTAATCTCTATGCTGTGGGTGAGTGCGCTTCGATCTACCACGGCGCGAACAGGCTCGGAGGCAACTCGCTTCTTGCAGCTGTCTATAGCGGACGCACTGCAGCGAAAGACATCGCATCACGTAAGGTAGAGCAGGAGCCTTCTGATTGGAGTGAGTTTGCTTCAAGGGAGCAGGGCAGACTCGAGGCAATTCGTGAAGCCGAGGGTGCTGTATTCTCGGTACACATTAAGAACATGCTTAGGGAGAACATAACGGGTTCATTAGGCATAGTTCGCTCGGAGAAGGAGATCGATAAGAGTATCGAAGTTCTTGATCACTTGATCGACGTTGAGACTTCCGGAATGGTTCGTTACGACAGTTCCGAACTTGAGTACTTTAACTACAGTTTGGGCGGAATTCTTAAGTTAGGAAAGGCGATGCTCGTGTGTGCAAGAAGCAGATGCGAGAGCCGTGGCGCTCACTTAAGAAGCGATTACCCTGAGAGGGAAGAGAGCTTTAAGAAGGCGACGATAATAAGCTATGACGAAGGTGAGTTTAATACGAGGCTTGTAGGGGAGGACGCTTATGAGGGTTAAGATCTTAAGACAGAATAATCCGTACTCTAAGCCCTACTGGCAGGCGTTTAAATACGACGGTGACATGAACGTTTCTGTCGCGGCGGTGCTCGAGTACTTAAACTACAACGACGATGTTAAAGATGAGAACGGACACCATGCTGATGTCATTTCCTGGGAGTGCTCTTGCCTTCAGGCGATGTGCGGCGGATGCGCGATGGTAATTAACGGCAAGCCCGGTCTTGCCTGCGATACGTTCCTACGAGATCTTAAGGGAGACGAGCTTGTTCTTGAGCCTTTAAGAAAGTTTCCGGTCATAAGCGATCTTGTTGTCGACCGCGGGATCATTCAGGAGAACCTTAAGAAGGCGAATGCTTACATCGGCGAGTACGAGCACGACGATAAGTACAGTCAGGATCTCGAGTATCAGATCGGCCGCTGTCTTAAGTGCGGACTTTGCCTTGAGGCGTGCCCGAATTACGTTAAGGGAGTGAACTTCTACGGGGCGCTTTTTGCCAATGACAGCTACTTCATAAATGCGAGAAGAAAGAGCGATAAAGAAAGCGTGAAGAAGAACTACGACGAGCATTTCGCGAAGGGGTGTTCCAAGTCTCTTGCGTGTGAGAAAGTGTGTCCCGTGAACATACCGACGCTTGCCTCGATGGCTAGAATGAACCGCTTATAATAAGTATCAATCCGTAGTATAATTACCCCGTTAAATACGGAGGTTGTTCTCGTGGATAATAAAGAGAGAGGATCCTTTAAAGGATCGATAGGATTTGTTCTTGCTGCAGCAGGTTCTGCAGTTGGACTTGGTAATATTTGGAGATTCCCTTATTTGGCTGCAAGAGACGGCGGCGGATTGTTCCTCGTTATCTATATCATTCTTGCACTTACATTCGGCTTCACGCTTGTAACTACAGAAGCTGCAATCGGACGTAAGACGAAGCAGAGTCCTTTGACTGCTTACTACCACCTCGTACCGAAGTGGCACTGGGTCGGATTATTCTCCTGTCTTGTTCCTTTCTTCATCGTTCCTTACTACTGCGCGATCGGCGGCTGGGTATTGAAGTACTTCGTTGTTTTCCTTACGGGACACGGTGCCGATGCTGCGGCAGACGGTTACTTCGGAGCATTCATCTCAGGTAAGACCGAGCCCGGTATCTACCTTTTTATCTTCCTCGTACTTTGTGCTGTAATCATCTACAAGGGTGTTAACGCCGGTATCGAGAAGTCCTCGAAGATCCTCATGCCTATCCTGCTTGTATTGTGCATAGGCATTGCTGTTTATTCACTTACACTTAAGAATACTGACGATGCAGGCAAGGTCATAAGCGGCCTCGACGGTCTTAAGGTTTATCTCATCCCTAACTTCGAGGGAGTCGGAATTAAACAGTTCTTCTCTATCACAATGGATGCGTTAGGCCAGCTGTTCTTCAGCTTGAGCGTTGCCATGGGTATCATGATCGCTTACGGTTCTTACGTTCCCGATGATGCAAACCTCGTTAAGTCCATTAATCAGATCGAGTTCTTCGATACATTCGTAGCTTTCCTTGCAGGTGTAATGATCATTCCTGCGGTATTGGTATTCATGGGTCCTGACGGATTATCCACAGGTCCTTCGCTCATGTTCGTATCACTTCCTAAGGTATTCATGCAGATGGGCCCCGTGGGTAATGTAGTGGGAGCCGTGTTCTTCGCCATGGTGCTTTTCGCTGCGGTAACAAGTGCCATGTCCTTGCTTGAAGCTGTCGTATCGAGCCTCATCGATGCGTTCAAGATGGAGCGTAAGAAGGCAACCATCGTCGAGTCCGTGATTGCGCTCCTCATCGGCCTTATCGTGTGCGCAGGATACAACGTGCTTTACTTCGAGTACCAGCTCCCGAACGGTTCCGTGGGCCAGATCCTCGACATGTTCGATTACGTCAGCAACAACATCCTGATGCCTATCATCAGTATCGCTACCTGCATCCTCGTAGGTTGGGTTATGAAGCCTCAGGTTGTCATCGACGAAGCTACGAAGAACGGTGAGAAGTTCGGAAGAAGGGGTCTTTATATCGTAATGATCAAGTTCATTGCCCCAGTATTCCTCATTATCCTTCTCATCATGTCGTCCGGTATTTTGAAATAAGTTATAATTAAGTCATGAATTACGACTGCCTGATTATTGATGACGAGAAAGAATTAGCCGATAACACGTGCGAATACTTTAATATGTTCGATGTGCCGTCGCATGCCGTTTATACCAAGGCGGATGCGATCGAGTTTCTTAACAGTAACGAAGTGTCGCTGATCCTTCTTGATATCAATCTGTCAGATGGTTCCGGGTTCGAGCTTTGCAAGCACATAAGGCAGACGCTTGATACGCCGATCCTTTTTATCTCAGCACGTAATACCGATGACGATAAGATCATCGCCCTTAACATCGGAGGCGACGATTATATCGAGAAGCCGTATTCATTGGGTGTCGTGCTTGCCAAGGTTAAGGCTGTGCTTAAGCGCCTTAACAAGACGACTGCGGTTAAGCCCGATGTTTACGATGACGGCCGCATCAAGGTAGATAAGCTCAACAAGACTATAAGCGTAGACGGTGAGAGCAAGAAGCTTACTTCCATGGAGTTCACGCTTCTTTCTTACCTTATTGATAACAGCGACAGGCTGATCACGAAGGCGGAGCTTTTTGATAACGTGTGGAAGGATAAGTTTACTTCAGACGGCACGCTTAATGTTCATATAAGAAAGCTTCGTGAGGCTATCGAGCCTGATCCCACAAGTCCCACATACATAATCACGGTGTGGAAGGAAGGTTATAAGTTCGTATCGGGGAACGCCGGATGAAGAAGACCGGATTCATAGTTCTGCTCGTAATCACCTTCTTAGTCGAGATCGGGTTCAGCTATTTCCTTTACAACAAGATGGAGGACGTTAAGCAGGACGTCGTAGTCGTTAATGCATGCTTGAAGGAGATCGAGGATCATTACGGAGATTCTTCGTTTTATTTGACTGACATCGACTACACCTTAATCGACAACGATGGCAACGTTACCTTTAAGACTTCCGATGGTCTTTCCGAGACTTTGATGCAGGCTGTAAGTAATTCTGATTCTGTTCTTGATATCGAGTGTGACGGCGTTGTTGTGGGCAAGATGATCGTCCACAATTCTACTTCCGCTCTTGTTACTAAGTATAAGAACCTGATCGTTGCAGGCATCCTGCTGATCTCGTTCCTGCAGGTAGTGATAATCGCGGTTTACTTCGTGTACTTAAGAAGAACGATAATTGTTCCCTTCGAGCGTCTCAAGGACTTCGCCGTAAGAGTCGCGGGCGGCAACCTCGACTTGCCGTTGAATATTGATAGGGGACACATCTTCGGAAGCTTCACGGAGGCTTTCGACATGATGCGCGTGGAGCTTAAGAAAGCACGCCAGGCAGAGAAGGAAGCAAACGATGCGAAGAAGGAGATGGTCGCGAAGCTCTCGCACGACATCAAGACTCCCGTAGCATCCATCAAGTCTTCTTCCGAGATTGGTTACGAGATCAGTAAGGACGAGAAGACGAAGCATTACTTTAATCTCATTAACGAGAAGTCGGATCAGGTTACGACTCTGGTTGCTAATCTGTTTAATTCCAGTGTTAACGACATAACCGAGATAGCCGTAACCCCGATGGAGTACAGTTCTGAGATTCTTGCTCCCATTATTAACGGCAGTGATTATCTTAATAAGGCGGGTTCGTTTGTAGTTCCCGAGTGCAAGATTTTTGTTGATAAGCTTAGGATCCAGCAGGTGTTCGATAACCTGTTCATGAATTCGTATAAGTATGCGGACACGGATATCGAGGTGTCATGCGAGTTTACTGACGGATATCTTGTGGTCGGTATTCGTGACAAGGGCCCCGGTGTTCCTGAGAACGAGCTTCCATTGATTTGTGAGAAGTATAAGAGGGGTTCTAACTGCGAGGGCAAGGACGGTGCCGGTCTAGGGTTGTACCTTACCGATTACTTCATGAAAGAAATGGACGGCAAACTCGTTATTGAGAATGCCGCCCCTGGTCTTAAAGTATCTGTTTATATTAGAACTGTGGAAGGTTGATCAGGCTTTCTTCCTGCAGTATCCGCCGCTTAAGAATTTCTCTCCGAGCGGTCCTGTTATGATCATTCCCAGAACAAGCATTCCGAATGAGATGCCAAGCATCAGTCCCTGAATGAAGCCTATTACTCCTCCTGCATCTTCCGGTACAACATAAAGCGAGATGAGGTAAAGTGCCAGGGCTCCGATTCCTCCCATGAACATGAGGTTCATTCTCTTAGTTATCTTTTTCTTAATATCATTTGTATAATCCGCTGCCTGAAGCAGTGTATCTTTAAGTTCTGCATCCATATCAGGTTCTCTCCTTTGGCCGTTAAAAATATCTCTTAGATCAACGTCGTAAAAGTCAGCAAGTTCGACGAGAACATCGAGGTCGGGCATGTTGCTTCCCGTCTCCCATCTCGATACCGTACGTCTCGAGACGAAGAACTTATCTGCAAGCTGCTCCTGTGTCATGTTCTTCTCTTTTCTTAATTCCTTAAGAAAATTGCCGATCTTGGTCTGATCCATTACATATCCTCCGGAGAATTATTCCTTCTGCAAGAATTATATCTTTTTAAGCTTGCTTTACAACCGATTGCATTTGATATGAATGTGCAGGCACATCCGATGGGAAGATAGGGATAAAGCTGATCCTTGAAGAATGAGATCAGAATTAATGTGATTCCTGTGACAGCGATTACATAGTAGATGATTTTCCAGATTGTCTTTGACATTTTTGATGTCCTCCTTGTGTTTGTTATGGCTCGATTATGCGGTCTGCCAAACTCGAGTTGAAGGACACGGAAAGTCTCAAAACCCCTGAAATTACTAATGGGACACGACGTGTCTCATTGGTTGCACCCCACAATTGACCTCTATTTAAGAAAGATTTAAGAGTTCCTTAAAGGCAGTTAAGGGTTGAATCTTTAGAATGTGAAGCATAAAGGAGGCTAACGGCCATGAAAAACATTATTGAGACAAATAAGTTGTGCAAAACCTTTTCGAACGGTGGAGTACAGCAGCATGTATTAAAGAATCTGGATCTTCAGATTAAGGAAGGTGACTTCACCGTCATAATGGGACCATCCGGCGCCGGCAAATCTACTCTCCTATATGCATTATCCGGTATGGATAAGCCGACGCTCGGACAGGTCATCTTCAGCGGTGTGGATATAACTAAGATGAATTCCGACAAGCTCGCAGTCTTCAGAAGAACAAACTGCGGATTCGTATTCCAGCAGACATACCTTGTAGACACAATGAGTGTCATGGACAACGTTCTTTCTGCAGGACTTCTCGTAAACAAGAACAAGGCAGAGGTTACGAAGAAGGCGGAAGCGATCTTAAAGTCAGTAGACATAAGTGAAGAGAAGTGGGGCAAGTTCCCTACACAGATCTCAGGCGGCGAGGCTCAGAGAGTCGGAATCGCAAGGGCACTTATAAATAAGCCCGAGTTGGTTTTCGCAGATGAGCCTACAGGTGCCCTCAACTCGAAGACGGGAAAAGATGTATTGGATGCGCTTACAAAGTTTAACAGGGACGGACAGTCCATCGTAATGGTTACTCACGATATCACAAGCGCAAGAAGAGGTAACCGAATCCTTTATGTAAAAGACGGTGAGATAGCAGGAGAGCTTGACCTCGGCGCATATGTAACAGGCGACAAGGACCGTCATCAGAAGCTCCGCGATTTCCTCGGAGGAATGGGGTGGTAATATGAACAAGACCATTATTCTTGCTAAGTCACATTTCAAGAAGAACAAGGGTACGACGATAGGCCTTTTGTGCCTGATGCTCATCGCAGTTATGCTGCTGTCAGCTTCATTGCTCCTGATCTTCGATGCATACCCTCTTGCAACAAGAGAGGCCAACAGACTCGATTCCGGTTCAGGACGAGTAAGGATCTACAACAACCTTACTGATATCGACGACGAGTTCATCGACGAGCTTCTTGCAGATGAGTGCGTAAGATACGATATTCAGGACTGCCTTTGCTACAATGCCCTTCCGGTTCCCTTCGGTAACGGTAAGACAACCGTTGCACTTGTAATCGATGACAAGAGTGCTTTCGAGAAGGAGATGGGAAGAACCGAGGTTGTTACCGAGGATGCCGGCATCGTTTCCGATTACATCTATCTTCCTTATCAGTTCTATACAAGCGGCGGCTATGATATCGGCGACACATATACATTCGACCTTCTTGACCGCACGTATTCCCTGACGGTAAAGGGCTTCACGACTACACCTTATTACGGCTGCAATAACGTAGGCGGATTCGAGGTTATCGTTGATGATGATACATATGCTGAATTGTATGATATCGACGGTGCTGATTATGCCTGCTACTGCGTAGTATATGAGCTCAAGGACGGAGTTAAGAATTCGAAGTTCGAGATCAGCCTCAACGATAAGGTAATTGCCCGTAATGCCCGTGCAATCGTATCCCCCATGTCCATCGAGTTCACTAATGAGCAGAGGACATTCATGTCTAAGATCATCGCCGTATCTTTCCTGGTAGTTACATTCGTTATCTTCCTCGTAGTATTCCTGATGCTTACTAACTGCATCACAAACTACATCAAGGAGAACATGAAGACATTAGGTGCCCTTAAGGCAATCGGCTACACGAGCAGCAACATAAGATCTTCACTTCTTGTTCTGTTCTGCTCATGCGCTTTGATCGGAGCTTTGATAGGAATTGTTCTTTCATATGTGATCATGCCCTACATCGCATCATTCGCTATCGCTCAGATGGGTATCCCTTACACGGTAACTTTCAATATAGGTACAACACTTGTATCACTTGCAGCGATTGTTCTGTTTACTTGCATCGTAACTTCCCTTGCAGTAATCAAGGTAAAAAAGATCGAGCCCATCGTAGCTTTGCGCGAGGGCACAGAGAGCCACAACTTCAAGAAGAACAGATTCGCTCTTAATAAGACACCTTTGAACCTTGACTTCGGTCTTGCAATGAAGACAATGTGCTTCAACATGAAGCAGAACGTAATCACATTCTTCGTAATCGGAATCATCATGTTCCTTTGCACCATCGCGCTTCTTATGTACTACAACTTCAACAAGAAGCCGAAGCTTGAGATCCTCACATTCGAGATCTGCAGCGGCGTGGTTGCTGTCGATCCCGATACAGCTGACGATCTTGAGGCTTACCTCGAATCAAGAGATGACCTCACAAACGTCCGTCAGATCATCGACACATGGTTCACATATAACGGCGAAGACAGCCTTAAGGTTTATATCTGTGACGATACAAGCAAGCTTAAGAATCAGGATGTCTGCTACGACGGAAGAATGCCCCTGTACGATAACGAGATTGCAGTAAGCGGAAGATTTGCTTCTGACTACGGTTACGAGATCGGCGATGAGATCCCGATGACATACGGTGATGATACATATACATATCTCATCACAGGATTGATTCAGACAACAAACGAAGCCGGAAGACAGGCAGTAATGAACTTCGACGGCGCAGAGCACCTCATGGACTTCGAGTACATTCCTGGTTACTACTGGTTTGACTGCGATGATTCTGAGACTACAAAGACGGTAATCGATGACTGCTCCGAGGAGTTCGGCGATCACATCGTTTCTACTATGAACTTCGATGAGATCCTCGAGGGTTCTATGACAACATTCAAGGGCCTTGCAGCAATGATGCTCGTGTTCATCTGCGTTATATCTGCAGCATTGATCCTTCTCATCCTATACCTTCTCATCAAGGCATTCATCTTCTCGAAGAGAAAGGACTACGGAATCTACAAGGCAATCGGCTACACAAGCAACAGCCTCATCCTTCAGACCGCACTGTCCTTCATGCCTTCGATCATCGTATCGACAGTGGTGTTCTCGGTGGTTTCCTACTTCGTGGCAAACCCCTACATGAATCTCATAATGATGTTCTTCGGTATCGTTAAGTCGAACTTCATCATTCCGATCCCGGGCCTCGTTGCAATTGCTTTGGGCGTCATAGTGATCTCGTTCATCTTCGCCCTGTTCGAGGCAAGGAAGATCAAGAACATCGAAGCATACAACATGCTCCTCGCAGAATAAGCACATCGAAAAGGGACCGGCACACACTTCCGGTCCCTTCTCACTTTATATCGGAGGTACTAAACTTGTTAAGCGTTTACAGTGCTGCTTGAAGCAACTGCACCGATCTTTGCTGTAGGCGTCTTTCCGAGGATGATCAAAGTTACGATGGAAGCTACAGCGAATACACCGTAGAAGATGTAGCCGACAGCATCAGGCATAGAGCCGAGAAGTGCCGTACCGAATGTGCCGAATACGTTAAATACGATGTGGGCAAAGATTGCGATACGGATGTTGCCGCCCTTGTATCTCAGGAAGCCGAGGAAGAGTCCGAGGAGAACTGCATATGTGCTCTGAACGAGGTTCATGTGAGCGATACCGAAGAGAAGTGCCTGGAATGCAATTACTACAACAGGGTGAGCATTGGATCTTGTGAGGTAAGCCTGTGTTACGCCTCTGAATATGAACTCTTCTGCTATGGGTCCGAGGATGCAAGCATAGATAACTGTTGTAAGAATATTAGAGCCGAGTCCTGCACCTTCCATGAGCTTGTTGTAGTTCTCAATGATCTCGGGAGCAAGAGCGTTAACGCCCATAAGTGCGAAGCTGATGATAGCGGAAACACCCAAAGCGCTTACGATTGTTGTGATTACATTCTTTACTGTGAAGATCTCCTTGTTGGAGATAACTGTCTGCTTCTTAAGGAAGACTTTCTTATACCAGAAGTAGAAGATGATGATGGCAACGATTGCATAAATGACGTAGCCGATTGTAAGTGCCATCTGAGCTTCATCTGAAGCAAGGAGTGAAGATGTATCTGTAAGGTTAAAGTTATCGCCATCGCTGTTCTTCATAAAGCCGATTACTATGGCGGGCATTGTTGCCGCAGTGCTTAATACAATCATTATGAAAAGCGGGATGATCGAGAGAAGAAAATCGCCGATATCGAATCTCTTCTTAGGCATAGCGGGGGTAGACGTAGACATAAGATTAACTCCTTCAAGTTGGTTTTCTGTTGCCATTATATGGAGCGGGAATTAATCAAACGCCAAGCAATTATAAAGATAAAGTTAAGATTGGGGATTAAGCTCTTCGTACTTATTAATGAGATAGTCAGCAACCTTTTCTGCGCCATGACCTATGTTGCACCACGTCTCGGAACGTGCGTCATCACGGCCTTTTGAAAGGCTGTCCTTGTCAGAACCGTTAATGCATTCGTCAATGAGATTGCCGATGTTCTCGAAGTTATCCACTGTAAGCTTCTTGCCGATAGAGGGGAGAACCTTGAATGACCACATCTGCTCATCAAGCCATGCGTTGTCGTAAGGTGAATTATCGAAGTTCTCAGTCTCTGTATAGATAACGGGCTTGTTGTAAACGAGTGAGAAATCGAACAGTACGCCCGAGAAGTCAGAGATAAGAATGTCTGACTCGTTAAGGACATCGAAGTTATCGGGATCTCTGTTCCACTTAAGCTTATCTGTCTCAGGATACTTCTCCATCAGGCTGTCCATGAGTTCCTTCTCGGATGTGAAGGACTGGGGGTGAGGTCTGATGATTACCTTGTAGCCTGTATTGATCAGAAGATCGATGAAGTGTGTACCGTATCTGCTTAGGATTCCCGATTCGCCCCATGAAGGTGCGAGGAGAACGACGGGTTCTTTATTATCATTGCCTT
>CAMJGB010000041.1 GCA_946405115.1 uncultured Clostridia bacterium
TGAGCAGACAGCGGAGGCGCTCGCGACCGCCATCGATGCCAAGGACAGATATACACGTAACCATTCCATTCGAGTTGCAACTTATTCAAAGGAGATCGGAAGAAGATTGGGTCTTGATGAAGACCAGCTTCAGGATCTTTATTATGCTTCGCTTTTGCACGATGTAGGTAAGATAGGTATCCCTGATGAGATCCTCGGTAACGAGGGTATCTTGAGCCCTGAGGAGTTCGAGGTCATTAAGACTCACCCCAGGAAGGGCGTAGAGATGCTCAAGAACTTTACTGCAATTCCCAACATCTCCGACTGCGCTCATTATCATCACGAGAGATACGACGGTAAGGGCTATCCCGAGGGAATCAAGGGCGACGAGATCCCTCTTTATGCACGTATTACCAATATCGCGGATTCATTCGATGTAATGTCCATGGACAGAAGTTACCAGAAGGCACTGACACAGGATAAGATCGTCGATGAATTTAAGAAGAACGCAGGAACGCAGTTCGATCCGAAGCTCGTCCCGATCATCATCGAGATGTTAAATGACGGATTTACAGAGCAGGTTCGCGAGGAGTTCGGTCCTAAATAACGTACGCCACTATATCGGGCAGATATGTCTCGATGAAATGCAGAAGCGTAATTATCGTAAAGCACCAGAATAACGGTGAACGTACCATTCCGCCCAACGTTTCAATTGCTGAAGGCTCGCCTACAAGTCTTACGGGCTTAAGTCTCTTATGCCATACGATAAGGAAAATTACTCCGAGTATTGCGACGAATATGAGGAACATAATCCACATTGAGAATAAGAAGAAATACGGCATTACATCACTCGGAAGATCTGCATAGCTGTCGATATCTTCCATGTAAGGAAGTATCTTCTGAGCAAACGAGACCGTTACTACGGATGTCGTAAGGTTGACTGCCATGTGAAGGAAGATCGTGTAGCGGATTCTTCCTGTTCTTATGTAAACCAAAGCGAAAAGCATGCCGATAAGAGTCGCGAAGAAGAACTGCTGGAAGTTGCCGTGGAAAAGGCCGAACATCACGCCTGAAAGAACTATGCTCATGGACTGACCGTAGCCGATCGTACGGTCAATAAGGATCTTTCTGAATAAGAGCTCCTCGAATATAGGAGCAAGTACTCCTACTACCAATACACGTTCCCAGAGTGTTGTTTCCAGGACTATCTTTGCAACATCATATGTCTCTTCACCGTTGGTGAAGGGTTTGGTTAATGCAGTGTGAATAGGGGACCCGATCAATGTTCCGATCATAGCGAGTCCGGCAGTCATTGCAACACATGCAAAGAATACTCCGGCCCCCATGTTTCTTTGAGCAATTACCATCTTTGGCAACTTCCTGGATGAAAGTGCGAGGAGCGGGAAGGCACAGAAATAACTGACTACGACTGTCATGATGAGTGCGAATGTAGCCGTGTGTTCACTATATAAATCATAAAAATCAGGTATGCAAAATGCTCCGACTACTTCTATTAGAAGAGGCAAAGAGAGGAGAACAACTTCATAGATCGTATAACGCGATCCGATGGATTCGATACGGTCATAATATGAGTCATCGTTACGGTTAACCTTATAAACGAGATTAAGGATTATTACGACGATCGAGAGTGCAATGGCTCCGATGAAAAGTCCCAGTGTCAGATATCTTTCGAATTCAAGTGCGGAGTTTAATGAGAGTGCAGTGTATGCGATCATTAAGATAATAGTGATCGCTAATGTAACCCACGGCAGTGCGCGCTGTTTTTTTACTTCATTTTCCATTTGTGGTCTCTATCCCTTCTTAACCATAAATCGTGAATCCAGTTAATTATATATGTATAATGGCATTATTGATAGTAAAAGGAAAATTCACTATGTCTTTTGAACAGAATAAGTACAATTTCTACGGATGGCAGGATGCAACTGTGCTTCCTATAGATCCCGAATATAAGGCGGCAGGAACGCCCCGTGACTTCTATGATCTATTGTCCGGTATCTGGTGTAAGGAGACCTGTGCTCCCAGGATGCAGGATGAGTGGTCCGAAGACAATAAGACCTTGGGACAGTGTTCCATTACGGCATTCCTCGTTCAGGATATTTACGGCGGTAAGGTATACGGTATATTAAGACCCGGAGTAAACTATCACTGCTATAACGTGGTGGACGGTCACTTGTTCGATCTTACTTCGGAGCAGTTCGGAGACGAAGTGAAAGAGCTTGTATACGAGAATAATCCGGAACAATTAAGGGAAGTCCACTTTGCCAAGGAAGAGAAGAGACTTCGCTATGAGTATCTTAAGAAGAGGGTCAAGGAGGCACTTAACATATGTCAGACGTATTAAGGGAGATTTGCTCCATCGCACTTTTCCGTGAGGTAAGGGAGAAGGAGCCTCTTAAAAGTTTAAGTGCTTTCCTTCTTAAGATGGGCCCCGGATACAGCATGGAGGAGATGATCGACAGTTACGGCGAATTCGTTTCCACACTTTATTCCTTAAGGGCTGACTGCGATCTTTCAGCAGCCATCTGGGAGTGTCTTGCAGATGATATGAATCCTTATCTTCGATATAAGATCAATGAGCTCGTGGAGCCTGAGAAGAATACGAGAATGAGCCATCTTCTTGAGCTTACGGCAAAGAGGGAACTTGATCTTCTTACAAGAATAGGAAGCTATACTTCCACTGAGTTTAAGAATGAGATGATCTACGACGGATATCTTCCTGAGTTTACTTCATCACATATAGACTTTAAGAAGCGTTACATGCGCATGATCGATACTCTTACGACTAAGGGCTACGGTATCTATGCGCGTTATGATTTCTTCAGAATCAAGAACGGTGAGCTTACTCCCGTAACGAATCCTGATCCCATCAGCATTGAGGATCTGTTCTGTTATGAAAGACAGAGAAATCTTGTATATAAGAACACCAAGGCTTTTGTGGAAGGCAGATCCTTCCAGGATGTTCTTCTTTACGGAGATGCGGGTACTGGTAAGTCTTCCACGGTTAAGTCTGCGGCACGTTTGTTCTTCGGAAGCGGCATTCGTCTTGTTGAAGTTCCCAAAGCAGAGCTTCACGGATTGTCTGAAGTGATAGATCTTTTAAGCAGGGTTCCGTTGAAGTTCATTATCTTCATAGATGATGTTTCATTTGATGCTGATGATGACAGAATCGGCACGCTTAAGTCCGTCATTGAAGGTGCAGCTTCCGGCGCGAGAAAGAATGTAGCCATCTATGCCACAAGCAACAGACGCCACATGATAAAGGAGACTTTCTCTGCGCGTGAGAACGAGATACATACCTCGGATACCATCGCAGAGCAGTTAAGCCTGTCGGAGCGCTTCGGTCTTCGTATTCTTTTCGATAAGCCTAACAAGGACACGTTCCTCGAGATCGTGAAGGGCCTTGCTCAAGCTAAGGGCGTGGATGTTCCCGAGGAGCAGCTTATGAAGGATGCGGAGCAGTATGCGATAAGAGGAGGCGGCCGTTCTGCCAGAATTGCAAGGCAGTTTGTGGATTCACTTTAAGTGTTAAATGCTTTCAAATGAAAATTTATGGCTTTTAATACAGTTTTGCCTAATTTTATTCACTTTTAATTAATACATATCTTTTTCACTGGTGGTAAGATAAAACCATAAAACAAAAACAAATTTACGAAAGGGGTGAGGCCAATGTACGATGAAGATTCAATAGTGAGACAAAGGTCTCGCTCATTGTTTACCTCCTAAAAGTTTTTGGTTTTATTTCTTTAACATATAGGCATTTAAAAAGGATTGCAACGAACATTGCAATCCTTTTATTTTTGCTAATTAACCTTTATCGGGTTATCAGTTCATTCCCAACATTTCCATGTAAGCTTCCATAGCATCAGGGTTAGCAAGGAAGTAGATCGTAGAAGCGATCCAGATGAGCAATCCCAAGATACCGCATACCAAACCTGCGATGCCCAAACCGGAACGGTTGCCCTTAACTCTTGCTACGATGTAGAAGATGATTGCAGGGATACTGAACATCTGGCAGCAGATAACTGAAAGGATACCCAATACCAAAGATGTGATGGCAAAACCCTTGCCGCCCTCTACGTTAGGTGCATCGTTGTTCCATGTAGGCTCAGGCTGCTGATAGTACTGAGGAACTTGATTGTTATTTTCCATATATATATCTCCTTTACACAAATTGAATGTAATATATCATAAATCTCTTACTAATACCAAGATAAAAATATTCTTAAGATGCCGAAAGTAACTAGAAGTGCAGTGAAAATACCTATCATCCAGATGTTTGCCTTAGGAAGGTCCTTATTGGAATTCAGCCTGTAGATGATATAGACGATCTCGGCTCCTGCCAAAGGCCATGTGAAGAACAGGAACTGATTGTCATGGAATGCACTTTTGAAATCCAATTGCGTAAGGTGAATGAACATGTGGGAAATGCCGCATGAAGGACAGGGAAGACCTGTTACGGTCTTAAATGCGCAGGGCAATCCCCAGCCTGTGAATTTATAGATGAGAAAATAGATGAATCCGATAAAAAGGATAATAATCACATCTTTTATGGTCTTTTTCCACGCATCAGTCATACGAGGATTATAGTATAATTTATCCATAAAAGTATGGAGAATCCTTAGATGAAGTTTTTTGTAGTTTCTGATATTCACGGTGACAGTTTCTGGGCGCAAAAAGCGGTCGATGCCATGAAGGCTGAGAACGCAGACCGCCTCGTTTTATTAGGCGACATACTCTATCACGGTCCGCGTAATGACCTTCCCGCTCATTATGAACCGAAGAAGGTTATCGAGATATTAAATCCCCTTGCAGATAAGATCCTTGCCGTAAGAGGAAACTGTGAGGCGGAAGTGGATCAGATGGTTTTGAAGTTCCCCTGCATGGCGGACTACATCTATCTTGTATCAGGCGATACGCCGTTCTTCCTTACACACGGTCATATCTATTCTCCTGAGAAGCTTCCTGCGGTTTTGTCTGAAGGTAGCGTCTTTATCTCAGGTCATACTCACGTTACCAAGGATTACGTTGTTGGCAAGATCCGGTTCATGAACCCGGGTTCTCCTTCTATCCCGAAGGAAAACAGCATTCCTTCTTACATAGTCATCGATGACGGCGATGCCGTATTAAAGGAGTTCTAATATGGTTAAGAATGATGAAGGCATTGTTAAGCTTAAGCATCACATAATGGAAGAGGTGTGCCGTCTCGCTTGGAAGAACGAGCTCACACCTGAGAATGAAGAGAAGCTTGTCTATGAGATAAGCCCGGGACCTAAGCCCGAGTATCGCTGCTGCGTGTATAAGGAAAGGGAGATCAACCGTCAGAGGATCCGTCTTGCTAAAGGCCTTTGTCCTACGGCGGAACCTGATAAGCAGCACCATAATGTAGTTCAGGTAATTAACCCTGCATGTGACTCATGCCCTCTGCAGTCTTACGTCGTAACCGATAACTGCAGATTCTGCTTAGGTAAGGCCTGCCTTAACTCCTGTAAGTTCGACGCCATCTCCAAGGGCGAACTTCACATGCACATCGATCCTTTGAAGTGTAAGGAGTGCGGCAAGTGCGCATCAGCCTGTCCTTATGAGGCAATCATTCATCAGATCAGACCTTGTAAGAGAGCGTGCCCCGTAGGTGCCATCACATACGATGAGTTCGGCCTTTGCCTTATTGATGAGACGAAGTGCATTCACTGCGGACACTGCATACACAGCTGTCCTTTCGGTGCCATCGGTTCTAAGACTTACCTCGTAAACATCATTCAGGATATCCTCGCAGGTAAGGAAGTAATCGCGATGGCAGCTCCTGCTACTGAAGGTCAGTTCGGCGCCGACATCACCATGGGTTCCATCAGAAAGACATTGATGGAAATGGGCTTTGCCGACATGGTCGAGGTAGGACTCGGAGGCGACATGACGGCGGCTTACGAAGCACTTGAGTGGGAAGAGGCATTGAAGGAAGGACGTAAGATGACGACTTCCTGCTGCCCTGCATTTAAGTACATGCTTAAGAAGCACTTCCCTGATCAGTATAAGGAGAACATGTCTCAGACCGTATCTCCGATGGTAGCAATAAGCCGTTACCTTAAGCTGACACATCCGGGATGCGTTACTGTCTTCATCGGACCTTGCATCGCGAAGAAGTCGGAGGCTAATGACAAGACGATTCCCGGTACTGCAGATTATGCCGTAACTTACGGTGAGCTTCGTGCTCTCATCCGTTCTAAGGACATGGAGATTAAGCCCATTGACGACGGCTATCAGGAAGCTTCCGTCTGGGGTAAGAGGTTTGCCACAAGCGGCGGCGTTGCTAATGCTGTCATGGAGGTTATGCGCGAGCATGGCTGTAACACCGATGAGATCACTCTCGAGCGCTGTGCAGGCGGCGACGAATGTCGAAAAGCACTGCTTCTGCTTAAAGCAGGCAGGATAGAAGCTGACTTCATCGAGGGCATGATCTGTCCCGGAGGCTGCGTCGGAGGTCCGTCCAAGCACAAGACTGAGGCGGAGATCACGAAGGCCAGAAATGAGCTTCTCGACAAGGCGGACGGCAGAGGCGTCCTTGATAATCTTAAGAACTACCCGATGGATCAGTTCTCGATGTTCAGGGACGGGCACATGTGATGATCGACAGAGACCTTGTATTAAACGAATTCAAATCTTACGTAGCTGACTACGACATAAACGATGACAAGATACGCCTTAAGGTAGTTCACACCTATAAGGTTGCCGAGAATTCCGAGAGGATCGCACGAAGCCTCGGAATTAGTGAAGAGGACGTGGATCTTGCCTGGCTTATCGGCATGCTTCATGACATCGGAAGATTCGAGCAGCTTCGAAGATTTCATACTTTTGTTGATGCCGATTCCATAGATCATGCCGCATTCGGCGCAGACCTGCTTTTCGAAGAGGGGCTTGTGAGAAGGTTTGTGGAAGATACAAAGTACGATGATATCATCGAGACCGCGATAAGAGCCCACAATCTTTATGTTCTTGATGAAGATGAGGATGAAAGAAGGCTCATGTTCAGTAAGATAATCCGCGATGCAGATAAGGTGGATATCTACCGTGTTAACGATGCTTTCCCGAAGGAAGTTGTCTACGATACAACGACGGAGATCCTTGCGAAGGCGGCGCTTACGGATGAGGTAGTAGAAGCGAGCCTTAAGCACATGACGGTCCACAGAAGTCTTAAGAGAACTCCCGCAGACACCATAGTGGGACACTTGTCTTTGGTGTACGGCATCTATTATCCCGAGAGCCTCAGAATGCTTGAAGAGCAGGGTTATCTTAAGAAACTAATGGAAACCCGTAATGACAACGAGGATACAAACAGGAAGCTTACAATAGTCTGCGATGAGATCAGAAAGTATATGGATAATCGCGAAAATGTTTTATAATCAAACCTGCATATTATTTTAAAAAAGGGAAACTACCATGGAAAACAACCCCTTCATTGAAGAAATTATCAGCCAGATGACAGTTGAAGAGAAGGCAGCGCAGATGCTTCAGGTACCGGTATCGGTTATCGGCATGGATGCTGCCAGAGAGTGGGCTAAGAAAGGCGTAGGATCTTTCCTTAACGTCTTGGGCGATGACATGAAAGAACTCGCCGAGATCTCCAGCAAGGAGTCCCGTCTTAAGATCCCTACCATCTTCGGTATCGATGCTGTCCACGGACACTGCCTTAACAGAGAGGCTACTATTTTCCCGTCTCAGCTTACGATGGCTTGTACATGGAACAGAGACCTCGTTGAGAAGATAGGTCATGTTACTGCAACTGAGGTTGCCACAGAAGGAATTCAGTGGACATTTTCTCCGATCCTCTGCCTTGCGAGAGACGCAAGATGGGGAAGAACTAACGAGACTTTCGGTGAGGATAAGTTCCTTGCAGGTGAGCTCGGTGTTTCCATCATCAAGGGTTACCAGGGCGAGGACTTGGGTGACGATACTGCAGTGCTTGCATGTGCCAAGCACTTTATCGCATACGGAGAAGCAACAGGTGCACGTGATTCTTACGATACTGAGATCACGATGAGAAAGATCAGAGATGAGTTCCTGCCTCCGTTTAAGAAGGCTGTAGATGCAGGCTGTGCTACATTCATGACAGCATACGGATCCATCGACGGAACTCCTCTTACAGCTAATAAGAAGGCCTTAAGAGGACTTCTTCGTGATGAGCTCGGATTCGACGGTTTCCTCGTAACTGACTGGGATACTGTTAATGCCCTCATTAACCGTCAGAGAGTCTGCGACAATCACGGTGATGCATCAAGAGTTGCTGCAGAAGCCGGCAACGACATGATCATGTCCACGCTTGAGTTCTACGATGCAGTCATCGAGCAGGTTAAGTCCGGAAAGCTTGAGGAGAGCTATCTTGATGAGGCAGTAAGACATATCCTTACGATCAAGTACCGCTTGAATCTTTGGGAGAAGCCTTTGAAGCAGGGTGTACCCGGAAGCATCGGTTGTGACGAGCATCATGAGGTTGCACTTGAGTCTGCAAGGGAGAGCGTTGTCCTTCTTAAGAACAAGAACAACATCCTTCCTTTGGGCAAGAACAAGGATATCAAGAAGATCGCAGTTATCGGTCCTAATGCGGATGACATCCGCGCACAGTACGGTGACTGGACTTACTTTACTCATCCTGTACCGGGAATCGAGAAGGAGCCTCAGAGACCTTATGTAACTCTTCTCGAAGGCGTTAAGGAATTGGCTCAGGGTGAGGATATCGAAGTTGTATATTCTTACGGCTGCAGCGTTAACAGAAGAGAATACTATAAGGGTAATTTCCCGGGTATCCCCGAGTTCATGGAGCAGTGCTATGCGGACAATGATCACGATGCACCTTTCTATGAGGAGATGCCTCTCATAAGCGAGGCCGCATCGGCAGCA
This sequence comes from uncultured Clostridia bacterium, assembly GCA_946405115.1. GTDB lineage: Bacteria > Bacillota > Clostridia > Saccharofermentanales > Saccharofermentanaceae > Saccharofermentans. Next base: position 8,890 of record CAMJGB010000041.1, read on the forward strand.
AGAGATGCTGATGTCATTGTCCTCGCTCTCGGCGATAACTATAACTGTGCAGGTGAGTACAACGACAGAGCAGATCTCAATCTTTCAGGTATGCAGGAAGCTCTCGTTCGTGTATTGGAGACTTTGCATGTTCCGATCATTACCGTGCTTATCTCATCCAAGCCTTTGGCTATCCCTCAGGTTGTTAAGAAGTCCGATGCCGTTATCTGCGCATTTAACGGCGGTATGTACGGCGGTAAGGCAATCGCAGAAGCAATCTTCGGTAAGATCAATCCCTGCGGAAGACTTCCTATCTCTTTCCCTGTAATGACAGGCCAGGTTCCGGTTTACTACAACCAGTTCCCGGGCTGGCACGAGGGAAGATATGTTGACTGTCCCAAGGATCCTCTCTTCGCATTCGGTGAGGGATTGTCCTATACAAGATATGAGTATTCCGACCTTAAGTTCAATAAGGATACGTTGACGGTTACTGTTACTGTTAAGAATGCCGGTGAAGTTAAGGGAACTGAAGTAGTTCAGGTTTACATCGACGATAAGTTCAGCTCCGTGATGACTGCTGTTAAGAATCTTGCAGGATTCGAGAGAGTTGAGCTTGGTGCAGGTGAGAGCAAGACTGTTTCCATCAAGCTTGAGGAAGAGGCTTTCACTGTAGTTCTTCCTGATGAGACCCGCGTGATCGAACCCGGTGACTTTGATATCCTGGTCGGACACAGTTCCAAGAATGAAGATCTTTTGAAGGTGACGGTTACATTCTGACATGATCTATAACAACATTCTTGAATCAATGGGTAATACACCTCTTATAAGACTTAACAGGGTTGTCCCTGAAGGCTGTGCAGAGGTACTTGTAAAGTTTGAAGGTCTTAATGTGGGAGGTTCTGTAAAGACAAGAACTGCATTAAGCATGATAGATCAGGCTGAGAAGGACGGCCTTCTTGGTCCTGACAGCATAATCGTTGAACCTACTTCCGGCAATCAGGGTATTGGTCTTGCTTTGATAGGTGCGGTAAGAGGTTACCGTACGGTCATCATCATGCCTGACTCCGTAAGCGTTGAGAGAAGAAAGCTTGTTGAGCACTACGGAGCTGAAGTTGTTCTTACACACGATGACGGAGACATTGGTCTTGCGATCAGAGAGTGTATCAAGATCGCAGAAGACATGAAGAAGAATGATCCTAATGTATTCATTCCTCAGCAGTTCCAGAACCCTGCCAATGTAAAGGCTCAATATGAAGGCACTGCCAGGGAGATCATGGAAGCTGCAGGTAAAACGATCGACGGTTTTGTATCAGGAATCGGAACAGGCGGAACCATAACCGGCATCGGCAAGGCTTTGAAGGAGGCTAATCCTGATACGGTTATATGGGCAGCAGAGCCTGAGCATGCTGCGATATTGTCAGGCGGTTCGATCGGTACTCACATACAGATGGGAATCGGTGACGGATTGATCCCCGAGATACTCGATACGACTATTTATGATGATATTGCTATAATTACCGATGAAGAGGCGTTGCAGATGTCCAAGAATCTCGCATCTAAGGAGGGGATCCTCTGCGGCATCTCTTCGGGCACTAACGTGGCAGGCGCTTTAAAGCTTGCCAAGCACTTGGGAGAGGGGAAGACGGTTGTTACTGTTTTGCCCGATACGGCGGAAAGATACTTCTCAACACCGCTGTTCTCTTAATGTTGTATTTCTTAATAAGGGAGGAAATAAGATGAAATTTAAGAAGGCAGCAGCACTTTTGCTCGCAGTATCCATGGCAGCTTCTTTTGCAGGATGCTCTAAGGTTAAGTCCGCAGACATGGATACATTTATCGATGCATGTGACGAATTCGATGCGGATGAAGTAGTACTCGATAATTTTTATGACATCAGTCCTGAAGATTATGAATACGGTTTCTACTGCGTACTCGATGAGGACGATATCGAGGAATTGCCTACAGAATTACTCATGATGTTGAAGATTTACGATCTTGACCTCGATCTTGATTTTGAGGATATGGAGCGACTGGCTTTTATTGTAAGCTATGACGATCTTCCTAATACTATTGAGAATGTTGAAGAAGTAGAAGATATCCTTGATGTACAGACTGATCTATTTGGTGCCTTGCAGATTACTTTGCAGGAGCCTGCCAATATTGATGACATGGTTGATGCCATTGACGATCTTCTTGATCATGTTCATCTCGAGCACGAAGATCTAAGCAGTGATGAGTTCAAGACCACCAAGAACGGCCTTCAGATGCTGCTTAGAATCGATATCGCTGATTATGCCGCAGCCTTCGCTGAATCGGATGCATATGATTTTATTATGGATCAGGCTGATTCAGATGATGCAGACCAGCTCGATGATGTTCTCGATGAGATAACCGGCGAGGTTGTACTCGGCATATATATTGAGAACGAGAATATCGTTATTGTTCTGGGCGGCGCCATTAATGAAGATAACTGTGTCAGTGTAGAGAATTTTGTTGGTTCTCTCGACCTTCCCAATCCCTCGGATATGGATTCCAACCAGGCTCTGATCGATTCCATTATCGATATGGCGGATGACTATGCTTCTATATATACATCAATGATGAATGACATGGACTACTGATGATTACTTATTAATAGCGCATTTGAACGCCCTGCCAGCCGGCAGGGCGTTTTTTGACTTTTAACATATTGTCAAGTATATTTATGTAGATTTATCAATAGGAGGGTAGGTTACTATGAAAATGAAGAAGTTTATGGCTGCTATGCTCGCTGTCTCCATGATGGCTGCATTCGCAGGATGTGCAAAGGTTAAGTCAATCTCAGGCGATGATTTCAGAGCTGCTTGTGATTCCCTTGGCGCTTCTGAGGTAGATCCCGAAGACAATACTTCAGATCTTGAAGAAGATGA
>CAMJGB010000042.1 GCA_946405115.1 uncultured Clostridia bacterium
CTACTCTTACAGCCTTGCCAGGCTGGAGTGCTTCACTGATGAAGAGAGCAGGATCCTCATTCCAGTCGATGATGTCGATCTTCTCTCCGCCGAGCTCGTTCATGATCGTCTGAACTCTCTGGCCTCTGGGTCCTACGCAGGATCCCTTGGCATCGATGTTCTCATCTCTGGAGTAAACTGCAACCTTGGATCTTGATCCGGGCTCTCTTGTTACACCCTTGATAAGAACTTCGCCTGACTTAACCTCAGGGATCTCAAGCTCGAAAAGCTTCTCTACGAGCTTCGGGTCAGTTCTGGAAACTGTGATGGAAGGACGATCGTTGTGCTCCTCTACTCTCAATACGAGGAACTTCATAGTTCTGTTAGTATCGTAGCTCTCGCCTCTCATCTGGCCGTTACGGGGAAGTACAGCCTCAGCGTGTCCGATATCAACATAAACGTTTCTTGCATCCTTACGGATGATAGTACCTGTAGCAAGCTCACCGATCTTGCTGGAGTACTCATCATTGATTCTCTTATACTCAGCGCTTCTTACCTTCTGGGAGATAGCACTCTTGGCAGCTGTAGCAGCAAGTCTTCCCAAATCCTTAACATCAAGTCCGTACTCGAGTGAGTCGCCGAGCTCAACATCAGGATCTGCAGCCTGTGCTTCTTCGAGGGAAACCTCATTAGTAGGATCCTCAACCTCGTCTACTACTTCCTTAAGCTGGTAAACATAGATCTCACCTGTCTCGCGGTCGATCTCTGCTTCAACAGTCTCGATGATACCGCCTGAGAACTCACGTCTGTAAGCTGTAACGATACCCTCTTCTACAGCTCTGATGAGCTCTTCCTCATCTATGCCCCTTTCCTTCGCAAGCATCTTGATAGCGTCAAGTACGTTATCGCGAGGCTCCTCGTTGATCTCCTTCTTCTTTGCCATTCTATTTACCTCCAATAATTAAAAATCGATGTGCCTTACTGCCTTGCTTATGTCTGTTAATGCAAGTTCAGTTGTGTTACCGTCTTCTCTCTCGAAAACAACCTTGCCGTCAGCTGCTGACAAGATCTTTCCTGTGAAGCTCTTGCTTCCTGTCTCATCCGCCGCGAAAAGCTTAACGTCAATCTTCTCACCCTCGTATCTTACATAGTCAGATATGTCATCGAGAGGTCTTGTAAGTCCCGGGGAACTTACTTCGAAGAAATCGGCATCACATTTAAGCTTCTCATCTAAGATGGGATCAATCACCTTACTGAAAGCTTCGCAATCGTCGATCGATATTCCGCCCTTCCTGTCGATAAAGAGTCTGAGAAACATGCCCTGTCCCTCTTTCTTATACTCAGCATCAACCAGGTCAAAACCCATCTTCGCTGCTTCAGGCTGAGCTATCTCGAAAGCTTCCTGTGCAGTTTTTGATCTTTTTGCCATCTGTTTCTCCTGTTTCAAAGTTTTGGATAAAAGAAAAACGAGCTCTTGCAAGCTCGTCCACTTAACACCAGTTATCTGAACGCATTCATATTAACATATTAATTTTTTATAGGCAAATCATTTGAAAATCATCTGACAATAAAAAACGGACTCCGGAGAGTCCGTTTAATCTTGATCTTAATTCACCTATTAGACATATGCCTTAACTGACTCAGGAAGATCATCAATCTTGCTGCTTAAGATGATCATTGCAGTGATCGGCGTATCCTTAAGGAAAACATCGAGCTTTGTGATGAATGTCTCAAGAGCATCCATATCATTCTCATTTGCTACCTTGAAAATACTGTCTATATAAATATGAGTGAGATCATAGTCCTTAGAACAAATACCGCCTACGAAAGCCAAGAGCTGGTCGAAGCCTTCTACCGGGTATTCCTTCATATTGACGAGTCTTACGTTGGGCTTAAGGAGCTGATCGAGTCTGTTGCCTCTTTCAATACAAACGATGTTGTTATCCTGTCTTGAAGCTGTGTTGATCTCGTCAACGAGCTTTGCTGTCTTTCCTGTACCCTTCTCACCCGCAATAATCTTGATCATATTGTTATCTCCTTGATATGTTGCTATTATCCGTCTCCGGATAACTATATTTTAGAATAATTGCATAAATTTTTGAATAGATAAAAGTAAAAAATGTGCGAATAATTCAAAAATGCCGCATTGCTGCGGCATTCCTTATTTCTTCTTCTTTTTATCTTTTTTCTTCTTCTTGTCTTTATCCTTATCTTTCTTCTTATCACGCCTCTTGGAAGGCTCATCGGAAGGCGCTGCCTTTGCCTTTCTTCCTGAAGAAGACTTGGAAGGCTTCACGGGAGTTTCCTCATGGGAATCGGAACAAAGAAGATCGATGACTTTCTTAAGTTCATTTACCGCAGGCTTGTTTATCGAGTAGCGCATGAACCTTCCCTGCTTGTTCGCATTCACAAGACCGTTCTCGATGAGCACGCTCATGTGATGGGACAAGGTCGGCTGCGTTATGTCGAAATGCTCAAGTATGTCATTGGCACAGCATTCACCCGCGCCGCTTATTATCATCAGGATATCAAGGCGCATGGGTTCTGCAAGAACCGTGAGCTTTGCCGCCAGGTTAGAAGTCTTGCCTGCCATTATGCGATAAGCCTGTTCTTAAGTGCGGACTCGAACTCGACGAGGTTGGCACATGCGATGATCTCCGTGCTGTCCTCAAGGAGGATATCCTCATCGCCCTTAACGAGAACTGTCATAGGTACACCCATCTTTCTCAAGAGGATGAGCTGATAGTCCTTAGAAGTCTCACGCGAAAGATACTTGCAAAGAAGTCTTAATACCTGCTTTGCATCTTCAAGATAGAAACCTGAAAGCTTCATGAGGTGATCTACAACATACATGGAGAATACGTCGTTGAAGTCGAGCTTATCCTTCATGGGGAATACACTTGTGAAAGCAGTAACAGCAAGCTTGGATACAATGCCAAGATCAGTGAAATCCTTGAGAGGAATCTTGAAACTCTTTACGTTTGCAGAGAAAAGCTCCTGCATCTGCTCTACAGTAAGTTCGCTCTTAAGCTCCTTGATGCGCTCGATTCTTGTGATAACCTTTTCGCGAGGAAGGTATGTAGCCTGTCCGATCTCCGTAGCCTTATGGATAAACCAGCTCTCAGGAATGAGACCTAATCTCTTCCATCTGTAGAGTGTTCCGTACGAAATATGTGTGACCCTGAGAAGATCTTTTTTGGAAATAAGTAATTCTTCCATAGCGACACTGCCTCACTTTCATGTTATTAAGACCATTTTAGATTAACAATGTTACAGATAAGGGACACGGCGGTGTTTTAACGGATACAAAAAAATCCCCTCACCTGAAGGTGAAGGGATCGTAAGTATCAACCGCTTATTTATCAGAATCCGAAGCAGCCTGCGATGTCGGAGAAGAACTTCTCGAACGGCCAGATGATGTCAGATACTGACTGACCCATTACGAAGATGGCGATAATAGAGAAGATCAACGCAAGGATAAGTCCGATTACATACCATGCAAGAACAGCTCTTGCGAAGCTTCTGAAATTCTTGTTAATGGGGATCAGTGCGAAGATGATCGTTAAGAGCAAACCTACAACCGGGATTGCACAAAGGAGCATCGTCCAGAAGAACTTTCCTGTAGTAACAGGTCTGTAGTCCTTAGGGCACTGCTCGATCTTAGCCTGGAACTCAGCAGCCTGCTTAGCCTTCTTATCAATCTTAGCCTGCTTCTTAGCAGCTTCCTTCTCTGCCTTCTTGGCAGCCTTCTCAGCTGCTGCCTTCTCTGCTGCGATCTTGTCAGCGGCAGCCTTATCTACTACGGGTGCTGAGGTTGCTGCGGATGCTACGGGTGCAGAAGGGACAACAACAGTCTCTGTCTTAGCAGGCTCGGCCTCAACTACAACAGGTGCAGATCCTGAGATTTCCGCAGGTGTGGGAGCGTTCTTGATCTCATCTACCAAAGCGGATCCGGATTCCTTTACATTATCATTGTCAGCCATTTGCATTACCTCCTTAAACTCATAGCAAAATTATAGCATAATTGCCGTTATTCGATTCGCCATTTGTTCAAATTCTTTTTACTTTTTTATCAATATTTTTTTAACATTACGATGATATAGTCGAATTATGATCAAGTCATTGTTTAAACGTTTCGCAGATTTTATCTACAACAGGGACACGCTCGAAGAGCGGGTGTTCAGTGCCATGTTGTTCGGCGGCACTATTGTAGCTGTCATATCTTCGATCGTTACAATGTGCGAGCATCTGGGACTGTTCGCAGCACTGACCAACATACTCTGTGCACTTGCGATGATCGTAATGATCTATCTTACCTACGGACTGAAGATATCAAAGAATGCGCCTCTTGTCTTTGTATATCTTCTGTCCGTAGTTTTCCTTCCTTTGAACTTCTTCGTATGCGGCGGAATTCATTCCGGCATGCCTTTGTATCTGCTGGTTATAGTATTCGTAATAGTCGCGACGCTTAAAGGACCTAACAGACCATTGGCACTGGCGGTTACGTTTACTGTAGATACTTTTATCATCCTTCTATCTTACTTCATGTATGACGAGACCCCTAACATATCGTTCATTAACAACGATTTCCTTACCAAGCTCGATCTTCGAATACAGGTAACGGACGTATGCATCACGATAATCATCGTAGGAATGTTCATGTATACGATTGAGCGCATGATGATGCATGCCTATGAGAAAGAAAGAGAGAATAACAAGAAACTCATAAGCCAGTACAAAGCTTTGGCTGAAAGAGATTCGCTGACGGGGCTTTATAACCGAGCTGTATTCTGCCACCGTATCGGGACCACGGATGTATTCAGCAAAGGCTGGTATGTGGCGCTTCTTAACCTCGACGATTTTAAGACGGTCAACGACATCTACAGTCTCCCCTTCGGTGACAAGGCTTTGATCAGAATATCCAAAGAGATAAATGATTTTGTCGACGAGCGTAAAGGCGAATTTGCCTCAAGATACAACGGTGATGAATTCGTTCTTCTTCTGAAGTGCAGGTCCGGTGAAGAAGCTTTTGAAAGACTTGAGAACTTAAGGAAGGATATAGAGAAACTTCAGTGGGATATCAAACCCGACCCGGTCACATTAAGCGGAGGCATCGTAAAGTGTGAAGACTTTAGTGACATCAACCACATGATGATCGAAGCAAGAAAGAAATTAACAACATCCAAAAAGACCGGAAAGAATAAAACAACTATCGAGTCTGTCTGATTCGTTTAAGTGAAAAGGACCGTGAAGATCATTCTTCACGGTCCTTGTTGTTCGCGTAATTTCTATTGATTACTCAACAGTTACACTGATGATGTGGGGGTTAGGACCCTGGTACCAGTAGAGGTAACCGCTAACTGTGATTGTGTCACCAACGTTCAAGCCCTCAACAGCCTGGTAAACATCAGTGTCAGCACCTCTCAAGTAAGACTCAACTGTAAAGTTGCAAGATGTCTCACCGTTGGAAACTGTGAAGTAAAGGTCATCACCCTGTGAACCGGAGTTATCCCACTTATAGAAGAAAGCCTCGCCGTTCTCGCCGATAGCCTCAACTGTGAGACCTGTCATCTCGAAGTACTCGTTCTGGTGAGCAAGGAGAGCCTCATCGTTACCGAAGTCAGCTGTAAGATCTACAGGTGCGATTGCAACACCGTCAACATCTGTGAACTCGAATGTAGCATCGATGATCTCAACTTCGCCTTCCCACTCGCTCTTGAAACCTGTTACAAGGATTGTTGTACCGGGTGTAAGAAGAGCTGCATCCTCCTCGGAGCAAGCCATGTTGTAAATGAAGTAAGCACCGTCAGCATCAGCAGCATAAACTGTGATCTGATCTTCCCACCAGGACTGTGTGTCCATAACTGTGCAAAGAACTGTTACTTCTGTGTCGAGTGCAGCTGCATCATACTCCTCGTATGACATGTACTCGTACTCTGCAGCAGCCTCTGTCTCAGCAGCTGTCTCCTCTGTCTGAGCAGCACAACCGAAAACAGAAAGAGCCATAGCAGCCATAACTGCAACAGACAAAACCTTCTTGAATGTCTTCATAATATCCTTCTTTCTTAACGGGCACCGAATATAGTTTATAGCCTCCCGTTAACACCAAATTAATTATATCTAATAAAAATGCGTATTAAAGAGAGTCAGGTCTTTTTCCGCTTTTTGACCAAATTGACAGAAAAATACGCCCCGATTCCTATCCAAACTACACCAAGTGTAGCAAGCAGCACTTTGGACTCCAAAGGCATGGGACCAAGCTCTGCCCTGCTGTTCTTCGAAGCAGAAAGCTGGTCTAATCGGTACAGAGCCGTAACTTCTGCATAAAGATTCTCGAAGTACGCTTCATCAATGGTCTCACGTCGCCTTACAGACTTAACCGTGCTGTTAATAAGCTGTGCCGCAGCATTTCGAAGTGACGTAGAGCCGTTAAAGACGGGCGTTACGAAAGTGTTGTCGATGTTCTCAAGGAACATGTTCGTGACCGCGATCTTAACGTCATACTGCGTAGGATCGTTAAGGTAAGCCTGATACTCCTCCGACTCCTGTGCCATCGTTGTTACCGGCACATAGCCTTCGGTACCCGAGTATGCTATCTGCACTTCATTTGTAAGAAGGTACTGCGCGAAAAGCCAAGATGCGAGAACTTCCTGCGGATCTTCCTTATTGAAGACACACACGGAAGGTCCCTGCGAGATCATCTGGGGATTCTCGGGATCAAACTGAGGAACGGGTCTTACGACAGTCTCGAACTCAACTACATCATTCTCGTGGATGTCAGACAAAGGAGCGTCGGAGCCCATCCATGTGGCACCTGCCGTGGAGTCGATGCCGAAGATGCACTGACCGGCATTAAGGAAGTTGCCGGGATAGCCCGATACCGTAAACGTCGAGAATGCCCCCTGTGCTACCTCATCCGCAACCGTATAAAGCAATGAAGTCGTCGTGTCGTTAAAGATGCCGATATTGCCGTACTCGTCGGAGTATCCGGCATTAAGCTGGCGCAGCATCGTGATCATCATGTTGTCCGAAGACTTGTAGATACAGGGAATCATGACTTCCTGTCCGTTTACAACGAACGTGCCGTCGGCATTTCTTGCCATCGCAGCATTGCTTACCTCCCAGACAAAGTCCCATGTGACGATATCGGGGATCTCATAACCCAATGCTTCGACATAAGTCTTGTTGATGTACAAAGCCTCGGTGGATCTCATGTAAGGCATGCAGTAATGAACGCCGTTGATCATGCACTCATCAAGGAACTCGGGAACGATCTGATCGACCGTAGGAGATTCGAATCTTACCTCCGAACCGCCCAATCCATATCTCTCATCAGTAAAGAGATTATCGAGAGGAACGACCGTATTATCACCTGATATGTAAGTCGCGATATGGTCAGGATAAGTTATGCAGACATTAGGTGTCGTGTTCGTCGCAATGTTCGTGATTACGTCGTTATAGATCTTGTTGTAGTCGGTATAAGGTCTTATGTTGACGTGGATATTAGGATACAAAGCCTCGAAGTCTTCGATGGCCTGATTGTAGATCCTTGTCTGGTTAACGTTCGTATCGTTCTTAGCCCAAAACGTGATCTCGAACTGTCTTGATGTGTCAAACTCCTCAGGCACGATGAATTCATTTCTTACGGTCTTGCCGTGGCATCCCGTAAGAGCAAAAGTCGAGAACAGCAAGGATGCTGCCAGGACTGAGGATAAAGCTTTTCGAAGTGTGATCATCCCTTTATGCCCTCCCTTGAGACTCCTGCCATGATCTTCTTCCTGAAGATAAGGAAGAGAATGATAAGAGGCACGGATACAGCAACAACAGCTGCCATCATCGCAGGGATGTTGTCGCGGCCGAAGCCGTTCTCGCGGATCTCCTGTATGCCGTTACTTACGAGGTAGTACATGGGATCATCCGTAATGAGTCTGGGCCAGACGTATGAGTTCCAGCACTCGATTACCTTGAGGATGATTACCGTGATTATCGTAGGACGGCAGATCGGAACCATGACCTTGAACAGGTACTTAAGGTCTGACGTGCCGTCGACTTTTGCCGCATAGTAAAGTTCGTCCGGAACCTGCTCGAAGTTCTCCTTGAGAAGGTAGATGTAGAATACCGACGTTACCGACGGCAGAATAAGTCCCGTGAAGGTATTGCGAAGATCAAGGTTCGTGATGGTAACGAAGTTCGTGATGATGACAAGCTCGTTTGGGATCATCATGAGGGCTAAGAACATGATGAAGAGAAGATTACGTCCCTTGAAGTCGATCCTTGCAAAAGCATATGCCGCGAAGATGATGACGATAACCATGAGAGCCGTCGTCAGGAGCGTGAATATAAGCGTATTTGCAAAGTACTTCGCGAGAGGCACCGCGGTAAATGCCGAGGTGTAGTTCTCGAACGTGGGAGTTAGCGTAAAGAACTTCGGGATCTTCTCCCCTGCGTAGGATGCGTAGCTCTTTACACTTGAGAGCACCATCCAGTAGAACGGGAACAATACAACCAAAGCCCATACTGCGAGGAGGAAGTAGATTATCGTTTTCTTGACTTTCATGCTTTCCTCCTTAAGTGATGTCGGTAGCCTTACGGCTCACGATGAGATTGATTACTGTTATCGTCAGAACTATGGCGAAAAGCACGATGGCTGCTGCCGATGCATACGAAGGGTAACCTCCGCCGTCACCATAGAGCATGTCGTAGACATAACCTACGATAGTGTTCATTCCTGCTGCATTAAGGTCGATACCGAAGATGGCAACCGCATCAGAATAAGCCTTGAATGCGCCGATGAAACCCGTGATGACAAGATAGACGATCATGGGAGAGATCATGGGGAGAGTAATCCTCCAGAACATTCTCCAGGATGAAGTTCCGTCAATTCTTGCAGACTGGTAGTAAACATCGGGAACCGAAGCCAAAGCTGAAGTCAGTATGAGGATCTTAAAGGGCATTACGATCCAGATTACATAGACGGAAAGCACGAGCATCTTCGCCCAGTAAGGACCGTCGATGAAGTCGATGGGACTTATTCCGAACTTGCCGATGATAAGATTCACAAGTCCGTCGGTATAGGGCGTCTTCTGAAAAAGGATCATGAAGACAAGTCCAACCGCCAGCGTGTTGGTTACATAAGGAAGGAAGAATATTGTCTGGAACATATTCTTCAAAGCTTTAATGGAGTTTAATCCGAGAGATATGAGAAGCGATAATACAGTCGATATCGGAACGGTGATTATAACGAGGATGAATGTATTCTTAACAGCCTTCAGGAAGTACGGGTCTCTTAAGATATACGCGTAGTTATAAAGACCTATGCCGAACGAGGACTGCGATGCAGAGTTATAACCCTCTTCGAACGAATAGATGAATACATCGATCAGCGGATACACCATGAATGCGATCAGGAACAGGAGCGCAGGAAGAAGGTATACCCAACCGCTAATGTTGGTGGCGACACTGTTAACGCCGCTTAGAGTCTTCTTGCTCATGTGAATCTGATCCTCTCCTCTGTTTCCTTGCTGAAGATAAACGTCTTATAAGGCTTAAGGTTCAAGTTAATGGTCTTAGCTTCCGTATCGACCTTAGTCTCCGCACTTACGATCGAGCGGATGACAGCCTTGGCCGCATCGTGCTTACTTAATACGGTGATATCCCTTCCCATTATGTTGATACCTGAAAGCTCACATGTGAATTTACCATCGGGATCAACTTCGAATCCTTCAGGTCTTACGCCGATCCAGACATCCTGGTCATCAACCCCCTTAACTTCGAGAACTCTCTGCTCACCGATGTAAAGGCCTCCGTCCTTAACCTTGCCCTCGAACACATTGATCTCAGGAGTTCCGAGGAACTCTGCTACGAAGAGGTTAACCGGGTCGTCATAGACATCCTGAGGCTTACCGATCTGGTGGAGCACACCGTCCTTCATAACGACGATAAGATCGGAAATGCTCATGGCCTCTTCCTGATCATGGGTTACGAAGATTGTCGTAATGCCGGTATCCTTCTGAATTCTTCTGATCTCTTCTCTTGTGTGAAGTCTTAATCTCGCATCAAGGTTAGACAAAGGCTCGTCCATGAGAAGGACCTTAGGTCTTTTTACGATAGCTCTTGCGATGGCAACTCTTTGCTGCTGACCGCCGCTCATATATCCGGGTTTTCTGTCCATGAGGCCGTCTATCTGAACAAGCTTTGCAGCTTCCAAAGCCCTCTTATCCATCTCTTCCTTACTAAGCTTCTCCTCGCCCTTAAGGTTCTCGAGCGGAAACTTAATTATCTGCTTTACAGTAAGGTGCGGATACAAAGCGTAATTCTGGAATACAAGTCCTACTCCCCTCTTCTCCGACGGGATATCGGTTACGTCCTGATCTCCGAAGTAGATCTTGCCTTCAGTGGGACTTTCAAGTCCGCAGATCATATAAAGGAGCGTGCTCTTGCCGCATCCGGAAGGACCGAGCAGACAGACAAGCTTGCCGTCGGGAAGTTCAAGATTAAAGTCCTTAACGGCTGTTACTCCTGCGCTTTTCTTATCTCTTCCGGGGAATACCTTGGTGAGATTCTCGATCTTTACATTCATTCGTTAACCCTCCGCGCCTTATGATTCAAGGAAATATTCGATCTTTATCTTGAACTCTCTTACGTCAATGAGTTCCGCTATGTCGGTGTACTTCGGTAATACGTTATACTCGCCGTTCTCGGGAGTAAACTCCGGACCGTAGAAGAATACGACGTCAAATCCGTCGCCTACGGCACTGTCGTACTTGATGCCGTCGAAGCCGTAGCCTCTAACATATTCGGCAACAAGCTGCGTCGCCACATATTCGATGGATTTTGCCGTCTCGTTCGGCTTTCCTACCTCGATGGCAAAGCGTCTCAGGAAGTCCTGGTACACTGCCATCTCAGGAGAATACTTGGGCGAGAATATATCGACAGCCTTCTCGTAGATATTGACCTTGGTCCAGTCGATAACAGTAAGCTTCTTAATGGTCTTGAATCGTCCGATGAGAACGCGCTCATTGGCACGAAGTCTTCCCTCCTTAAGGGCCGTCGCCTCATCCTCGGCAACATAGAAATACGATATGCCTTCGGGATTCATTCGCCCCGACTGTGAGTTAGTCTTATCCGCAGGTCCGATCGACGCCTCATCGAGGTCGTAGTCCCTGCCTCTTTTAAACTTCGAATCTATAACACGTGCGCGGTAAAGCTCCGTACCGGGCTCGATTTCCTCCTTAAGATTCTTAAGACAAGTCTCATAGAGCTTACGAAGCATGTCCGTACGCCTGTTCGCTTTGCCCTCGCCCCTCGGCGTCAGATCAAAGAAACGATTATAGTACTTGCAGTCGTGCTCGAAGTTACGCCAGATTCTGTACTGCTCTTCATCATCACCTTCGGACTCGAGCTTAAGCCTGTACGTCTTCTTATCCACATCCCCTATATTCTCGAAAAGCTTCTTCGTAAGATCGTGCTCCCTGTGGTTCTCCCACTCAAAGAGGATAACGCGGTCATTTAATATATCGAACAAAGACAGATGGTTCTCGCCTTCCTCTTTAGTATCGTCGTAGGCGCGGTCTATACCCATCTTAATGAAAATGCCTAGCTTATCTGTATCTATCTTTATACCGCTGTCGCTCTGACAGTAAGGACAGGTCTCATCCGAGGCAAATCCGAACTCACGGATGAAAGCGTGGAACCTGTCACGCTTAGGGTTAAAACAATCGCTGCAGCAAAAC
>CAMJGB010000043.1 GCA_946405115.1 uncultured Clostridia bacterium
CTTATCATCAACTTATCCATCTGTGTTCTTATCTACAGGGGCGGAGTTAACGTAAGTTCGGGAGCTCTTTCTCAGGGACAGGTAGTTGCTTTATATAACTACATGTCGCAGATACTTGTTGAACTTATAAAGCTTGCAAATCTCATTATTACCGTAAGCCGTGCAGTAGCCTGTGCCGGCAGAACTTCTTATATTCTTGATCTGCCTGAAGATACTAACCACGGTAATGAGAAATTTGCTGATGAATCAAGATCTCATTCTCTTGAATTCCGTAATGTGTCTTTCAGTTATGAGGGAAGCTCTGAGAAGATGATAGATGATATCAGCTTCAAGGCTGAACCTGGTCAGATGATAGGTGTCATAGGTATGACGGGTTCCGGTAAGTCTACGCTTGCAGCTTTGGCTTCCGGTATGTATAAGGCTACTTCAGGCGATGTTCTTGTTGACGGTACACCTATCGGAGATTATTCTTCCGCTTCTCTTTCAAAAGGTGTCGGATTTTGCTTGCAGAAAGCTTCAATGTTTAAGGGATCAATTCTTTATAACATCTCACTTTGGAGAGAACACGTTGATAAGGAATCCCTTGATGAAGCATGCAGGATCTCACTTGCGGATGATGTAATCAACAGCAAGAAGGAAGGGCTTAATTACGATATTGGCGAGAACGGTTCAGGTCTGTCCGGAGGTCAGAAACAGAGGATAGGAATAGCAAGAACGCTTGCAGGTCTTCCGGGATTATTGATCTTTGATGATTCGACTTCTGCTTTGGATGCGGTAACCGAGAGAAAGTTCCTCGGTAATCTTAAGACCATTCATAACAAGCCGACGATCTTATTGATTTCTCAGAAGATAAGAAGCGTCAAGAACTGTGACAAAATAATGCTGCTTGAAGACGGTGAATTATCCGCTTTTGGTACTCATGATGAGCTTAGTAAGTCTTCAGAAGTTTACAGAGAACTTATAAGACTTCAGGAAGAAGGAGATGATCTCAATGAATAAGAGTGTTCTCCTTAAAAGATTAATGAAATACTTGGGCGGATCTCATTCGCAAGGATACATTGCAGTATCTTTCATAAGTGCCGTCATTTATTCTCTGTGTTCCATGTTCATACCTTACTTTGCAGGTAAGGCGATAGACAGTCTTTCTCCGTCTGTTGATTTTGCTGTTCTTACAAGGAATATCTTTATAATCCTGATACTTGTGGCTGCTGCATCAATGTTCCAATACATTCTTAATATCACTAATAACAGCATTTCTTATGCTGCCGTACGTAAGCTTCGTAACGAGGCGTACTTAAAGATCTCGAAGGTACCTGTTAACTATCTTGATAAGACTTCGGCAGGTACTCTTCAGAGCATGCTCATAAGCGACAGCGAGACTGTAGGGGACGGCCTCATTTTGTTCCTTAATCAGTTCTTCTCCGGAATTACGGCTATCTTCTTTACGCTCGGTATAATGCTGTTTATTAACTGGCGTATTGCTTTGTTTGTGCTTATATTCACACCGGTATCATTCATTGTTTCCGATTTTATTGCAAAAAGGTCTTTTGGTTCGTTCAAAAAACAGTCTGAGATAAGATCCGCGCAGACCTCGTTTATTCAGGAGATGACGGCTAACTTTAAGACGAATTATGTGTTCGGAACAGCTGACCTTGATATGCAGGCCTTTGATGAGATCAACGATAACTACAGAAAGACCGCAGGCAAGGCTGTTTTCTATTCGTCAATTACAAACCCTTCAACGAGATTCATCAATGCGCTTATCTATGCATCAGTAGCCTTTATAGGTTCCTTGCTTGTAATCGCGGCATCTCTTACTGTCGGTGAATTAGCATCACTTCTTATGTATGCAAACCAGTTCATGAAGCCTTTTAACGACTTGTCTTCAGTCTATACCGAGATGTCGGATTCCTTCGCATGTCTTCAGAGGATATTCACGTTTCTTGATGAGGAAGAATTGAAAGACGATCTTTTCGAGATGGAGGAGCACGCTCTTCCTGATGTAGAGAACGGCATTAAGATTGAATTCAGGGATGTAACCTTCTCTTATGTTGAAGGCAAGCCTGTTCTTAAGAACGTTTCCTTTACAGTTGAATCAGGATGCTCCTGTGCCATAGTAGGCCCTACCGGATGCGGCAAGACAACGATCATTAACCTTCTTATGAGATTCTATGAGCCTGATTCAGGTGCTATTTATATCAATGACGTTAACATAGCAGACATCCCGAGAAATACGCTTCGACGCTTCATTGGCACGGTAAGCCAGGATACTTGGTTCCGTGACGGCAAGATTATTGATAACATATGCTACGGCCGTCCTGATGCAACGGAAGAGGAATGCATGAAGGCTGCAGCTGTTACCGGTGCGGATTCTTTCATTAGAAAGCTTCCGGGTAAATACGATGAGCTCATCGATTCTTCAAGAGATGACATCTCCGAGGGCCAAAGACAGCTTCTCAGCATTACCCGTGCCATGGTAAGGGATGCATCGATCCTTATACTTGATGAGGCGACATCTTCCGTGGATATCCTTACGGAACTTCGAATCAGAAATGCCGTAAAGGAACTGCTTACGGGAAGAACGAGTATAATAATAGCGCACAGACTCTCAACGATAGTTGATGCTGATAAGATCGTCGTTGTGGAGAATGGCAATATAAGTGAGATCGGAACGCATGAAGAGCTGCTGTCAAACGGCGGTTTCTACAGCAGGCTTTATGCTTCATATACGAAAGAATGAGAGGAAACATATGACTAATATCAAGCTTCAGGAATTCAAGAAGAATATAGACGGCAAGAGAGCTGCAGTTATCGGTGTAGGCATCTCTAACGTGCCTCTTATAAGATGGCTTAACAAGCTTAACGTTAAGGTAACTGCTTTTGATAAGCTTTCTGAGAACGATCCTTCAATCATGAAGACCAAGGCTGACTTTGCGAAGGAGGGTATTGATATCGAATGGTCACTCGGTGATCACTATCTCGACCTTCTCATGAATGAACATTATGAGTATGTGTTCAAGACTCCCAAGATGAGATATACGAATCCCGAGCTTATAGCAGCAAAGAATAACGGCAGTGTTTTAACAACAGAGATGGAGCTGTTTATGAACCTTTGTCCTGCTAAGATCTTTGCAGTAACGGGTTCTGACGGTAAGACTACTACAACTACTTTGGTAAGCGAGCTTCTTAAGGCTTCCGGATATAACGTATACATCGGCGGCAATATCGGTACGCCTTTGCTCGATCAGGTCGAGAAGATTACGGAAGATGATATGGTTGTTCTTGAGCTGTCTTCGTTCCAGCTTCTCGACAGCGTTACTTCTGCTGACGTTGCGATTGTAACTAACGTTACTCCCAATCATCTCGATTTCCATAAGGATTACAACGAGTATATCGATGCTAAGACTAATATCTTCAAGTATCAGTCACCGATAGGACGTGTTGTGCTTAATGCATCATGCGACATCACATACAAGATGAAGGATCTTGCAAGAGGCGGCATCTCTTACTTTGCTCTTGATGAATCCGTAGCGAAAAGATGCGGACAGACCTGCCTTAAGACTTTTGCTTATCTCGACAGCGCGGGCTACCTTACTATCGAAGATAAGAACGGCAAGACTAGGCTCATCAAGGAAGACGAAATCCTTATTCCCGGTAAGCATAACGTAGAGAACTATCTTGCAGCAGTACTTGCTGTTAAGGATTACGTTACAACTGATGCTTTCGTTCAGGTTGCCAAGAACTTTAAGGGCGTAGCACACAGAATCGAGTTCATAAGGGAGCTTGACGGGGTTAAGTACTACAACTCTTCAATCGATACTTCACCTAACAGAACCATCAACACAATGAATGCGCTCGCATTAAGAGGGCAGAAGGGCGTCCTCATCTGCGGCGGCGCTGACAAGAAGTGCGATTACACCGGCCTTGGTGAAGCTATATTAAGCGTCTCCGACAGGATTGTAATCTACGGCACTAATGCATGCTTCGTTAAGTCCATTCTCGAAAAGGAAGCTAACGGCAGATCTTATGAACTTATTGAGATCGAAGGCGGGGATGAGGTATACGAATTCCCTGAAACAAGAGAAGCTGTACTTACCAAGTTTACTGAAGCTCTCAACAAGGCTCGTGAGCTTGCAGTTCCCGGTGAGATCGTTATCCTTTCTTCGATCGGAACAAGCTACGACCATTTCAGACACTTCGAGCACAGAGGTGACCTTTTCCGCGACCTGGTTAACGCACTTGATTAAATAAATATTAGTGTATAATTATAGTTGGTGCTTAATGCGCAGGAGGAAAGATAACTAATGGAAAACAGAGCCGCATATCAGGCTGATGTTATTAACAGATTAATAAGGACGGTGATTCTCATCATCGTATCTCTTATGCTATCTGTTCTTTCCGTGTCCTTCGCAGTTCACCATATGAGGCTTCAGTTCGAGGAAGAGTTCAAGACAATCTCAGATGCCAAGGTTGAAGCAGTATGTGATGTCGTAAGAAGAACACTCGACGGTGACGAGATCGCAGCTAACCCTCAGGATGCTGCCGTTAAGTACAATGAAGTTCTTAATCTTTTGCTTTCAGAGACATCCACAAAGTCCTATACAGGTGAGAGCTATGGCTTGTTCTATTATTCCGACGGTCATCTTTCAGTATTAATGAATCACGGTCCCGAGGCTCCCGAGTCCTTCGAGGTTGCAAGCAGAGATATCTCTGAGTGGCTTAATGCTGATAATGTTCCCACGACTGTTGAGGGTAAGAATTCAGAGAGTATTCTCGTACCTGTAGCTGATTCCACAGGAAGATGCGTTGCGGTATTCGAGTATAAGTGCAATTTCAATTCTTTGAAGTCCATGGGTGATGATTTTGAAGGAAGGATCCTTAAGTCGGTAATCATCGCTGTAGCGGCGGGAATCTTCGTATATATCGTACAGCTTCTCATTCCGAAGTTTATTAAGCGTGCCGGATCCGGTAAGGGGAGGAAGCTTTAATGAGCAGGAATTCAGCTGAGATAAAGAGAAGGAAAGAGCGCCGTAATATCGCGACAACAATCGGTTACTGCTTCGTAATCGTTCTTGTTGTCCTGATGGTTATGAGTAATATCCTCACGGAGAATTACACTGTTGTACTTGAGTCCGAGAGGGCAGAGTCAATGGAGTCCCTGGCTGTAGCCTGCTCTACTGCATTGGGTCATTCAAGAATCGTTGAAGGAATGTCTTTCCCTCTTCCTGAATATGAGTATGCTGAGGATAAGCCTTATATCTTCGATATTTATACTAAGGCCGGTAATTCATTCTTAAGACTTTGCACTACTACTGATTACAACGGATCTGAGCAGTATTATCTGTCCGGAGTAGGTGATGAGTACAATAACTGCTTCGAACTTCAGCATGCTGCATTTACAAAGAGAACTGATGACGGAGTTGAGTATGTATGTGCTATTGCTCCTATCATTTCTCCCGAGAATACCTCTGCCGGTATCCTTGAAGTAAGAATGCCTTATTCAGATTTTGTATCTACCGTTAACGGTATGTCCTTAAGCTGGATATTCACAATATTCTCAATCGCTATTGCTATGGCGATCATTATCTACGAACTTAATCTGTTCGTATCCACACTCTCAAGAGGTATCTCAGGAAACGTTCCCGTTATACTCATGTATGGTACGGAAGCAGTATCATTCCTGTCATTCTTTGCAGCCTTGGGCGCTGTTATGACAGCTGTCATCATCCCGGATTATATTAAGCAGGCCGGGGCAGACCTTGAACTTCCTTCAATGGCCGTTCAGGGAATCATTGTCGGTACATTATTCCTTTATGTCGTAGGTCTGTTCGGCGGATCCACGATCAGGAAGGAACTTAAGTTTAAGCTGACTTCAAGGATTGCTATCCTTGTGACTACTTTTGTAGGTTATATGTTGAGCCTTGCAGCAGGTATCGTAGATCTTATGCCTGTTACTATCGCTCTTACACCTTTCATCGGTTTTGCTTACGGTATGTCGCTTGATTCTCTCCGTGACTACAGAATCAATGCAGGTAAGCTTGGCTACGATGAGTTCTCAGACCGTAAGATTCATAATATCCAGTATTCGGGTTATTTCCTCGGTGTATCCGTAGGTGCGGTAATCGCAGGTATCTGCTTCGAGAGATTCGGTCTTCTCGTTGTAAATATCATAAGTGGTGCAATCATGGTAATGTCCTGCATCGGCATTATCTATTTCATGAGAGACAATAACCCTCCGAGAGAAGGTCATCTGCCTGTTACGGCATGGCTTGAGCTCGTTGCTGATAAGTATTCGGGAAGATTCCTCGTATCTACTTTCTTCAGTATGGGTATCCTCATAACATTCCTGCTCGGATTTATTCCGGACTTCCTTGATACTGTAGGTATTTCACTTGCAACATCATCGTTCTACTATCTTGTGGCAGGTTTCTTCGCTCTGTTTGTAGGATTTATCATCAAGGAAAGACTCGCGTATGCTCTGACATCGAGGACAAGGGTAGTCATTTCTTCTCTTGTTTCGTTGTTGGGCCTCATTCTTTTCGCATTGATGCCTACAGCTAAGATCCTCGTGTTCACGACAGCTCTCGTAGGACTCGGACTCGGTATTCACGATTTCTACTATCTTGGAGTTCTTAAGCTTATCGCAGATTCGAGATTTAAGGTTAAGTACAATCTTCGTAAGGCTTCCGAGATGTCATTTGTAGCAGGTATGCTTATAGCCCTTCCTGTTTACGGCTTGGCTCTTATGTTTAATACCCGCATTGTATTCATCGTACTTAGTGCGTTGTATTTCATATTTTCTCTTGTTTATCCGATGTCTCAGTTCTCCGGAAAGATCGATGAGAGAGATCCTCAGTTGAACCGCAATAAGAAGCGCAACACTCAGAAGAATACTTCTGAGCAGCCGCCCGTATCTTATTCACGTGAACAGATCGTTATTCCCGAGATGCCTACTGATGCTGAATTGATCGAGCCTACGCAGAACGCAGGTATTGATATTGCAAGCTTCATTGACGATCTTGCAGAAGAAGGGGAAGGAGGCGACTACAATGGATATGTGGAGTGAGAAGCTTACTCGTGAGAATTTCGAGGCTTTTTACAACAGCACCGTTGATATGGTCTATTCTTCTACTTACAGCGTTTGTAAGGAGACAACCCGTACTGAGAATGCTATCGTAAAGGCTTATATCGAGACTTATCAGCAGAGAAGTTCAATCAGAGGTGAGGATGTTGTATTCGTATTCGGTGACATCCTTCTTAAGAATGCCGAGGAGATTGTCGAGAAGTATCCGCTTCCCGAGAATCTTAACTTCGCACCGCGTACTCTTGATGAATATACAAGAAATTCAATGCTTGAGAAGATTACTGCCAAGCTTGATTCCACAGGATATAAGGTTGCTGAATTCATCTCTTCCGAGAATAAGAAGGGTAAGCCCAGCAGAGCTGTTCAGAGAGTTCTTGATGTATTTCCCGTAACTCCGCTTCTTGCAATTCAGCTTGTTTTGCTTGCTGTTATCATCTGGCTTGTAAGTACGGTTTCAATTTCTTTGATCAATAAGAATGATAATGCTTTGACTGAATCTGACGTATTCGAGTCAGTTGACCTTCAGAACAAGTATGTAGCTGTATTGGATTATTATCCTCTTAATGTAGATTATGTAGTTGCTTCAGAAGCTTCTCCCGATGAGAATCAGGGTGAGGCGGTTGAGACGACTCCTGCTGATGAGACAGTTGATCCTTTGGCTCCTGTATTGGCTGAGACAGATCCCGTTGAGCCTTCCGCAACAAGAGGCTGATAAATTTTCTCAAAATAGTTGTGACCTGCTGATCTTAACTTCCGTCTTATGGGCAGGAGGATAAGAAAAATGAAAAGCTCAAACAAAAAACTTACAGCACTTACATTGGCATCAATTCTTCTTTTGTCAGGATGCCAGTCAACAACAAAGAGATATGACAACCGTCATAACAATGCAGATATAGAGTTCAATACTACTATCAATTATGATGAACTCGAGCAGTGTTCTTATGATGAGAACGATTTCAATTCTGATTACAACGATTATACTTTCAGATTGATGGCTCAGGTCCTGGAGTTTGAAGACAGAAATGTTAATGTCATGATTTCTCCTGCATCAATCATGTTTGCAATGGATCTGGCAGCTGCAGGTTCTAACGGAGATACTTTGACCCAGATCACTAATCTATTCTCCGAAGGTGCAGATCCTATGGAGCAGCAGGCTTTTGCAGCTTATATGATGGAACGCATCAATTCTTCAGAAGATGTAATCTTTAATACGGCAAATTCAGTATGGACAAATGAATCAAGAATAGCCTGCCTTAATTCCGAGTATCAGGATTATATTGAGGAATATTTTGATGCTGAGGCTTATTCACAGCCCTTTAGCGATTCAACTGTGAATCAGATCAATTCATGGATTGATGAACATACTAACGGCATGATAGATCATGTGCTTGACCAGCTTGAGCCTGAAGCGGCTGCTGTTCTTGTTAATACCATTGCGTTCGAAGGTGCATGGTATGAGGCATATGAAGATTATCAGGTTCAGCCTATGACATTTACTACTGCGGACGGCGATGAGATCGATGTTGACATGCTTTGTGATTCAACGTCAGTCTACTATGAGACTGATGAGGCTACCGGTTTTATCAGATACTATGAGGGCGGTCAGTATGCAATGCTTGTTATGCTTCCTACGGATGAGAGCATAAGCGCCAATGAATTCCTCTCAGACTTTACTGTTGATGACTATAACGATTTCGTAGCAAGCAGAACAGCTGAGTATGACGTTTATACAAGAATGCCCGAGTTTGAGAGTGATTATGATATTACGCTCAACGATGTTCTCGAAAGCTTAGGCGTTGAAGATGCCTTTGATGAGGACAATGCTGATTTTACAGGTATTGGTGCTGTTAACAACAACACAAATCTATATATCGGATCAGTACTTCATAAGACTCATATCGAGATTGACCGTGACGGAACAAGAGCTGCAGCAGCTACTGTAATCGTAATGGATGCAGCCATGGCTTGTGAGATTACCCCTGCACCTATCAGAGAAGTTTACTGCGACAGACCTTTTGCTTATGCAATCGTAGATACAGAAACAATGAATCCGCTCTTCTTTGGCACATATAACGGTTGATGAACTAAGGATAGGTATAGAAACGGTAAAACGTGTGAAGGTCCCGAATGTTCGGGACCTTCGTTATTATCCGGATAGTTTACAAATCTTTTATCGAATTGATAATAAATATAGTGTTCGGAACTCCTATAATGATATATGACATAGTTTTCATTACGATTATCAGGAGGAATGATTATGATCACTTCCAATACAATTAAATTGAAGAAGACTAAGGTTATTACTGCAGTTATAGTCATTGCAATGATTCTTCTCATGATTCCCAGAGGAATCGTCCGTGCTGACAGCGGTAATTGCGGTCCCGGACTTAGCTGGAGTTTCAGCGGCGGTGTGCTGACAATCTCAGGATCAGGCGATATGTACGATTATCCCGAGCACCTTCACGGACCTGATTCAGGTAATGAACTTGCTCAGCCGTGGTTCCACCTTAAGCCTAGCATTACGTCTATCGTTATTAACGAAGGTGTTACTTCGATCGGAGCAGGTGCCTTCTGGGGTTGTAATGCTTTGACTTCCGTTTCCATTCCGGGGTCTGTTCAGAGGATCGGCTTCGCAGCTTTTGCCGACGACAGAGCTTTGGGAAGCGTAAGTATTCCAAATGGTGTTATCGGAGAAGCAGCTTTCATAAGATGCAGCGGACTTCGTACCGTTACTTTCGGAGCCGGCGTTACGGCTGTAGGCATAAGTGCTTTCGAGAGCTGCACGGGTCTTGGCGGAGTTTATATCAACGATCTTGCTTCATACTGCAGGATTTACTTCGGCGGTAATAAGGCAAGCCCGCTTGAGTATGCGCATAATCTTTACCTTAACGGAAATCTCATAACAAACCTTACGATTCCGGGCGGTGTTACCAAGATCGGTGATTATGCTTTCGAACACTGCTATTCAATTACATCTCTTACAATCCCTGAAGGATGTACGACTATCGGTGAGTACGCATTCAATAATTGTTCCAATCTTGCATCAGCGACTTTCCCTAATTCGCTTACGACAGTCGGAAGCTTTGCTTTTGCATCCTGTGCAAGAATGCATGCAACACTTCCGGGTGGAATCTCATATATCGGTGAGCGTGCATTTAATGGAGCTCCTTTGTCATCCAATATTGTCGTTAATCAGGGAGTGATTGGGGAGAGAGCCTTTAATGCATGCGGCTCAGTAATGGATCTTACTATCGGCGCAGGTGTTACATACATCGGACCTAACGCCTTTAATGAGATGGGCGGACTTCGTAACATTCACTATGGAAGTACTGCAGCAAACTGGAGCGCTCTTGCAGCAGATTCAGGTTACAGCAGAGTAGTTACTTATCCTTACTGGAGAGGCATCACTTACGGCAGTGCAGCAGCTAACGTTCAGCCCGCAAGAAGCACAGTAAACTTCGGCGGAATGACATGGGATGTACTTGCTGTATCTAACGGCAATGCACTTCTTATCACACATAATGTAATTGCATTCAAGATGTTCTCTTCAAATTATTCAAGCAGAGCAAGCATGACTACGGGATGGGAGGGAAGTTCCTTAAGATCCTGGCTCAATAGTTCTTTCTTAGGCAGCATTCCTGCTGACCAGCAGGCTCTTATCGTTCCTACGAGCATCTCGACTACCCCTAACTCAAGATTCGGTACTCCCGGTGCAAACGGCGGCGCTGTTACTGACAGAGTATTTGTCTTAAGCGTAGAGGAAGCACAGCAGTATTTTGCTAATGACCAGCAAAGAACTGCATCTGCAACTGATGCTGCTTTGGCAGGTGTCGGTGCAGCTCGAAATGGTTCTGCACAAAGTGATCCTACTACAGGAAACACTTACTGGTGGCTTAGAACTCCGGGTATGTTCTCTTACAGCACTGCTTACGTAAACTATACGGGTTCCATCAGAATGGACGGCGTTGAATCACCTACAGGTTCACTCATCGGCGTAAGGCCCTGCGTATGGGTAAATGCTGCAGCACTCGGCATCAGCGGTACGACAGGGGCTTCTGCTGCACCCGCTGCTTCAGGAGCTAATGTTGAACAGATCAGTGCATTCGTCGACAGACTATATGCACAGTTCCTCGGAAGAGAGGCTGATGACGCAGGACGTCAGTATTGGGTCAATAAGATCCTGAACGGAATGTCCGCAGTTGATGTATCAGCCGGCTTCGTATTCTCTGCCGAGCTTCGCAACATGAACCTTTCAAATGAAGAGTTCGTTAGAAGAGCTTATACCGTATATCTTAATAGAGAACCTGATTCCGCAGGCATCGCATACTGGGTTGCTTTCCTTGAGAACGGCAACGATTACGGATGCATTATCCACGGATTCGGTGAATCGGCTGAGTTTACTTCGATATGTAACTCGTATGGAGTAACGCGAGGGGATTATCCTTATACATACAGGTAAATCAAAAAGGGCTGTCAATCGTGAAGTGAACCCCTAAAGTTGGACAGCATTAAAACGAGTATAAGGACTGATTTCT
>CAMJGB010000044.1 GCA_946405115.1 uncultured Clostridia bacterium
CAGACAGACGGTGCCAGAAACCGGAGTGCTACCCTTACACAATTCGGCAATGTTGACTTAATCAACGCTCAAGAAGTATAGCAAATTAGAATTTGAATTTCAATATCAAATTCAACCAATCGGATTAACGGGTTCCAAAGGCGGGAAAATGCCCAATTCCTCGAGCTTCGCGCGCACTCTTCCCACATCTTCGTAGATCGGAACTTTCTGCTTAGGATCACGAAGAGCATAAGCAGGATGGAATGTCGTCATTATGTAATAGCCGTTATTCTCTATGAAGCGGCCTCTTACATCCCCCATCTTAACCTTACGACCGAAGAAACCCTCATAAGCAGTAGAACCACAAAGAAGAATTACCTTCGGACGGACAAGACGGAACTGCATGGCAAGAAGTTTCTTACATGCTGCTATCTCTGAAGGCTCGGGACGTCTGTTCTGAGGCGGACGGCACTTGCAGATATTGCAGATATGGTAGTCCTCATCAGTAAAGCCGTAAGATGCAAGAAGACTCTGAAGGAGCTGGCCTGACCTTCCGACAAAAGGCTTACCCTCGATATCCTCGTTGGCGCCGGGAGCCTCACCGACAACCATAAGAGGAGCTCTCTTACCACCTCGGTAGATTACCGTGTTGGTAGCATTCTGTCTTAAAGGACAGCTGTTGCATGTTCTGCACGCATTCTCGAACTCTTCCCATTTAGCATTAAATTCATCTGCTGCCATAATTCACCTTTACTTAAACAAAACTATCGTGCGAATAAAAAGATTATACACTATGCGATATAATCACATTATGAGATTGGACAAAGCACTCGCATCATCCGGATACGGTACAAGAACAGAAGTAAAAGCCCTTATTTCAAAGGGACTCGTTACTGTTGCAGGCAACGTCATTAAGGATCCCGGATTTAAGATAAACGATGAAGATAAAGATCTCATCGAAGTAAAAGGTGCTAAGGCAGGCATCAAGGATAAGATATACCTTCTTTTCGATAAGCCGGACGAAGTGCTTACTGCCATGGAAGACAAAAGGCTTCCCCATGTAGGACAGTTCATTCCTGCAAACATTAAAAACCGCAAGATATCTCCCGTAGGAAGGCTTGATTACCACACGACGGGGCTTCTCATTCTTACTAATGACGGAGAGCTTTCCCACCGCCTTACATCACCTACATACGGTATAAGCAAGACATATGAGGTTACTTTCGAAGGTCCCGCATTAACTTCCGCTGAAGTTGAAGAAGCACTTAAGGGCATCACCCTTACGGATCAGGACAAACCTGTTAAGCTTCATCCTGCAAAGCTCGAGTTAACCGAAGATGCGAATACTGCCCTTCTTACGTTAACCGAAGGCAAGACGCATGAGGTAAGAAGGATTTTCGCGAGGTGGAACCGCCCTGTGGCAGCCTTAAGGAGACTTTCTGTAGGCACGCTTAAGCTTGATCCTGAAAGCATCCCCGGAGACATAAGAGAGTTAACCGAGGACGAGACAGCTTCGCTTAAGAGCCTTACAGGTATGTATCAAGAAGCTCGTATACAATAAGCTCCGAATCGTTATAATCCATTGACTGGGTGTAGACGCAGAACACCAAAGAATCACCGTACTCAGGCCACAGATTCTCGTATCCCATTGAAGAGATGGCATCCTCATCAGTAAGCATGATACCTACCATTATGGGATTGTCGTCGTAGATGGACATATCCTCGTCTGATACCGCACCTTCTGCGCCGTAGTTGATCTCGTAATCATATAAGACCTGCTGTGCATCACGTTCACTCATATAGATGGGACGAAGCTTGGCAAACTGCTCTGGAGACAGGTTATTCCTCAAAAAATTGTAAAGCGAACTGACGTCATCCAGATAGCCGTAATAGTAAGGCATCGTAACTTCATCGAAGATAAGAACATTCGGGCAGGACATTATAAGAGTCGATACAGTCTGATCGGCATAAGCCTGCTGTGTCTGACCCTGATCATTAGGAACTACTATATCTACCACGCTGACAAGAGGATTCTCGAAGCCAAGTCTTGTAGTCATAAACTTCTCGATGTTGCCGGAATCGTTACTCATGTGACCGATGGCAATGATACCGCTGTCGTATCCGGGTTTTGAAATGATAGTGTTGATGAGGTTGCAAGCCAGAACGATAAGTATGATCGCGATAAGATACTTGTACCAGGTATAAGAGAAATATGTTCTCCACTCATCACCGGTCTTACCGAAGAACTTCTTCTCCTGCTCACGCTGTTCAGCCTTCATCACACGCTCGTCGCGGCGGCCTGTGGCAATATCATAAGCCGTAGAAAGGTCAACCACCTTCTGTTTGCCTTCAGGTGTATTGTCGCCTCTTATCTGCTTGGATAACTTCCAGAACTTCTCATCGATCATGAAGTCATTGGCATTCGCAGGAAGTCCCATATACTCCAATGCTTCAGCACGAGTCATGGTATTGATCCTGGAAGATGTCTGTACCTCATGGTTGTTCTTGATCATCATGAGAGCAAACTGCTCGCTTACTACCTTATCGACCTTGAACTTATCAACAAAGATATCGTAAGGCACACCCTCGCACTTGGTACCTGCCTGCTCTTCGCCTACAACAAAATACAGATGCTCACAAGAAGCATCGAGAAGCTTGGGGATTACTATCTTCTTAATCCACTTCAAGTCTTCGTCCTTAATGTTGTTAAAACCGTCACAAGTATCTTCGATAATAAGATGCTTGGATTTATGCTTACGTATTATCTCTACGGCATGCATGACGGGGGTTCTGAACTGGTCCCTCTCCCCGTACGTCTTCATAGTAAAAACGCAGGAATTGGTCTCCTCGTCATACCTTAATGTAAATGCTTCGGAATCAAATACTTCATCCATTTCTAAAACACTCAACCGCCATCCTTATAATATTCGAGGTGCAGAACTGAAGGTCCGCCTTAGGCAAAGATCCGTCAGCCACGGCATCAATTATATCAGTTACATTCTTTTTGCAACCAGGCATTTGCCAATCATTTCCGCTTCTAATGCATTCTACGCTGGAAGATATGGGATAAACCGCATTACGAAAATCGTTAAGCTCGGTCTCCTGGGATGTAAACCAGTCCGTCATAACAACACCCTTAAAGCCCCACTCATCACGCAGAACATGGCGGCAAAGACCGATGTTATTGGCTGCATGAGTTCCGTTAAGAAGGTTATACGATGACATTACGGAATAAGGCTGCGACTCTCTTACGGCAATCTCGAATCCGCGAAGATAGAGATTACGCAGAGTTCTTTCAGTTACTCTGGAATTCGAGAACATTCTGTTCTCTTCCTGATTATTGCAGCAGAAATGCTTGATTGTTGTACCCTGGCCTCCGAGTGACTGAACGCCGTCCGTCATGGCTGCGGCACACTTACCTGATACAAAAGGATCCTCCGAATAATACTCGAAGTTTCTTCCGCACAGAGGATTTCTGTGGATATTCATGCCCGGAGCAAGCCAGAAATGAACGAAATACTCCTTCATCTCCTCTCCTACAATTACACCCATCTCACGGATCAGGTCGAGATTATAAGACTGTGCAAGAGCCGTAGCAATCGGAATTGCAGTACAGTACTGATAGTAATCGACAGCATCTGAAGGAAGATCATCAGGGAACGGCGTAAAGGATAATCCGAACACATCGCCGCCCGGAAGCTTCTCTCCGTCCTTAGTTGTCTTGAACAAAGGCTGAAGTCTTAATCCCGCAGGACCGTCTGCAAGAACCATGGACGGAATGCCTCTTTCCTCCTTATATGTGGAGATGGTCTCAGCGGCAGAACCGGGAACCTGTACTCCTGCAGCACCTACTACGCTTCCGCTAAGCTCGGGGTCAGGACCGTAATTACCTACACAAAGCGCAGCCATCTGTTCTACTGTAAGCTGAGCAGTAAGCTCTTCTACTGAAGCCTTGCCGCTTATTACATCTTCGAATCTTAAGAACTCGCCTTCACGGTTATCCTTAAGTTCTTCCCTTGAATCAACATACTCCGCCTTGAAAAGCTCCACCTTGGAATCGTCAATATCAAAAGAAGGAATCTCTTCTGTATTCTCAACGGATACGGTTCCGGGATTAGTGAGCTCAAGCTTAACTCCGCTCTCACCGAATACATTACGAAGCTTCTCGGTCTTTATCTTGTTCTTAATGACAAACTTAGCTTCGGCACTGACAGCCTCCGAATTCTTGCCTGCGAGAAGATAATAATCTCCGGGCTCAAGGATTCTGGACTCACAGCCTTCGCAGTATGAAGCAATCTGAGCTAAGCTGAACTTGGTCGTGATGATCTGTTCCATACCGGAAGCAATGGAATCTGACTTAACAAAAGCCACGAGCTCCTTAAACGGCTTATCGAGCATCTCATGAGGGGAAGCAATAAAGAACAGCACCGTCTCCTTACCCTGACGTGCACCCGTATTCTTGACCGAAGTCTTAACTGTTACTTCAAGCCCGTCAACGTCCACCGATACAACGTTAACATCAAAAGTCGTATATCCAAGACCGTAACCGAACGGATAATTAGGCTTAACTGCGAAAGAATCGAAGTATCTGTAGCCTATGTATGCGCCCTCGTTATAGAACTCATCGTCAGTATTGCCGTTGTTATGGCTGAAAGTCTCGGAATTGGGGTACTTGGAATAATCAAACGCCCAAGTATCAGTAAGTCTGCCCGAAGGATCACTCTTACCCGTAAGTATATCCGCACAGATATTACCCGTTAGATTTCCAAGCTGGCTCAGAAGAACTACAGACGAGAACTTATCGGCATATTTGCCGAGAGATATGATGCCTCCGACGTTAAGAACGAGGATGCTCTTGGAATAAGACGACGTGATGGCATCAAATGCCGCCTCCTCTATATCCGTAAGATAGTAATCGCCCTTCTCCGCCGTTCTGTCATAGCCTTCACCGGAATCTCTGGAAAGTACATAAACAGCTGTATCAGCATCATCCTCCACAGTTACCGGAGGCATGGGCGGAACTTCAGGTCCCGCTTCAAGCATTATCATTATCTCAGGCACACCCTTAAGTTCGGCCTTACGTCTTACCTCTGCCATGTAATCGTCGATATTCTTCTTAACGATCACATCGTAAGAATCGAGCCAATTTCCCGTGGTAATCTCAAAGCCCGCATCTTTAAGGCCCTCTTCGATATTCACCACATATCTGGAATTAACGTCTCCGCTTCCCGTTCCACCTTTAATCGTGTGGCGAGCACCGTTACCATAAAGTGCCACCTTGGTCGGGTTAATAGGCAGTGTCCCGTCGTTCTTCAGAATAACTACGCACTCTCCTGCAAGTTCCCTTACCCTATTGCTGTGAGCAAGCTCTTCTGCTGTTACCTTATCTGAAGTACGCGCATGATATATCATAAGCGGGACCTCCTCAAAAATGTTTGAATACATTTTAAAGGAAAATCCCGCTTTAAAATTCAAAGTCTTTGTGAATTATTGGGCAGTTTGTTAATTTCTTATCCAGCGCTTGATATAGATCTTATAGCCTCTTACGTCTGCACCGTGGATGGAAAGTCCTTCCTTGATCTCGGCGCCCTTGCAGATCTCAGTAATATCATCGATTGCATGACCGAATGCAGAACCCTCGTGTGTAATGAAAGGCTTGATCGTCTTACCTTCCCAATTAAACTTCTCGAGGAATGTAAACACTGCCATAGGATAAGTCTCAATGTAGTTAGGGCCTCCGAGGTAGATAGTATCATACTGATCGATGGACTCGGGGCAGTTCTTGATCTCAGGTCTCATGTTAGCGCTCTGATCGACCTTAGCCTTCGCGAAACAGTCCTCATAGGACTCCGGCAGGGGCTCTACAGGATCGATCTTGAACATATCGGCATCTTCAATGAACTCCTTGATATATTCTGCAGCGACTTCCGTATTACCCTTATCAAGCTTGATGATATCGCCGTTAATATTGTTCTCACCGGCCTTGGAAAAGTAGGCTATAAGTGTCTTACCCATTCTGACTTTTATTCCTCCATGTCTAATTTATTGATCACATAATCCAGGATGGCTTCCTCAATCTGCTCGGGATCCATCTCCTGTGCATCAAAGCACATGTCATAATTTGCAGGATCACCGAATACTCTTCCGGTATAACTCTCGTAGAAGTCCTTCCTGTACTTATCAGATGCAGCCTCGTAGCGTTCTGCCATCTCTTCGCTTACTTTCATTCTCTTCGCGATATTCTTGACTCTAAAGTCCTTGGGAGCATCGATAAAGAAGCTGAATACATTGGGGCGTCCTGCCAGAACATAGTCGGCACAGCGTCCTACAATGATGCATGACTCGCTGTCTGCAAGAAGATTGATGACCTTAGATTGTTTCTCGAACAGTTCCTTATCGTAAACAAAAGTAGATTCAGGCTCGATCGTATCGCCAGCGCCTTCACTTAGAAGATCCTTGATATTAACGTTATCGGATCTGATACTCTTGATACCCTTGTTGTAATACCTGATACCAAGCTTATCTGCGAGATTCTTCGCGATGCGCTTACCGCCGCTTCCGAATGTTCTCGATATGGTGATGACATAATCTTTCATCGTTTTGCCTCCAATCCAACAGATATTATAACAAATTTGATTTTTGAGCGACATATCCTGTGGTATATTGTATGGGCAAAAGAAAGGAATAAAATGAAGACTTCTGATTTTTATTATGATCTTCCCGAAGAATTAATAGCCCAGCACCCGCTGGACGTGCGTTCGAACTCAAGACTTATGGTCCTTGATAAGAACGACGGCTCTGTTCTTCACAGACACTTCTATGATATTAAGAAACTTCTTGTGCCGGGCGATGTCCTGGTAGTTAATAACACGCGCGTAATCCCTGCCCGTCTTATGGGAGTAAGATCTGACACAGGTACTGCCGTAGAGATCCTTCTTCTTAAAAGACTCGACGAGAAGCGTTGGGAGACTTTGGCACGTCCCGGTAAAAAAGTCCGTGAGGGACGGCATGTTACGTTCATCCCCGGTGAACTTGAAGCAGAGTGCGAGGCTGTGCTTCCCGACGGCAACAGGATCATGAGATTCGAATTCGAAGGAATCTGGGAGGAAGTACTCGACCGTGCAGGCACAATGCCCCTTCCCCCTTATATCCACGAGCAGCTTGTAGACAGAGAAAGATATCAGACAGTCTATTCCAAGATCCCGGGCTCTGCCGCAGCACCTACAGCAGGACTGCACTTCACTCCCGAGCTTCTTAAGGAACTCGATGATATGGGCGTAATAAGAGCCGAGGTAACTCTCGACGTAGGCTTAGGCACGTTCCGCCCCGTTAAATCCGATAACATTGAGCAGCACGAGATGCACTCCGAGCGCTACACCTTCGGGCAGGAAGCTTCTGACATAGTACGCTTAGCTCGAAAAGAAGGCCGACGCATCGTCTCCGTAGGAACTACTTCAACAAGAGTACTTGAGACTGTTGCTGCTAATGATCCTGAGATGATGCCCTGTGCAGGCGATACTCAGATCTTCATCTACCCCGGATATGAGTTTAAGTGCGTAGATGCACTTATAACAAACTTCCACCTTCCCGAGTCGACTCTCGTTATGCTCGTCTCGGCGATGGCCGGAAAAGAGCACATTCTTAATGCATATAACGAAGCTGTCAAAGAGAAGTACAGATTCTTCAGCTTTGGCGATGCGATGTTTATAACTGATCTTGAAAGGTTCCCGGAACATGAGTAATTATCCTGTATGGTACGAGCATATCCACACCTGTAAGCAGACCGGAGCGCGACTCGGAAGAGTCCACACGCCTCACGGAACCTTTGATACACCTGCTTTCATGCCTGTAGGAACACAGGCATCCGTTAAGGGCATGAGTCCCGAGGAAGTTGCAGGTACGGGTGCAGGCATTATTCTTTCCAACACATACCATCTCTGGCTTCGTCCCGGAAGCGAGATCGTTGCCAAGGCCGGCGGACTTCACAAGTTCATGAACTGGAAGGGTTCTGTTCTTACAGACAGCGGCGGATTCCAGGTATTCTCTCTCGCTCGTCCCAAGGACATCGTGGAAGAAGGCGTTAAGTTCAGATCTCACTTGGACGGATCTAAGCAGTTCCTCTCTCCTGAGATCTCAATGAAAGTACAGAACGACCTCGGTGCAGACATCATCATGGCTTTCGATGAGTGCTGCCCCTACCCTTGCACGCATGAATATGCCGCACGTTCACTCGAGAGAACAACAAGATGGCTCGACAGATGTATCGATTCCCATAAGAATCCCGAGACACAGGCTTTATTCGGAATCATTCAAGGTTCTATGTACGAAGACCTTCGTGCAATAAGCGCAGATCAGATCACATCTAGAGATCTTCCGGGCTTTGCAATCGGCGGCATCTCCGTTGGTGAGCCTAAGGATCTGTTCCTTAAGATGATCGACTGCACTGTACCTCTCATGCCTGAGGACAAACCCCGTTATCTCATGGGTGTCGGAACTCCTGACTATCTTATCGAGGGTTCATTAAGAGGCGTCGACATGTTCGACTGCGTCCTCCCCACAAGACTCGGACGTCACGGAACAATTCTTACAAGACACGGTAAGAGGATCATCAGAGACAAGTGTTATGCAGAAGACTTCGGCCCCATGGATCCCGACTGCGACTGCTATGCTTGCAAGAACTATCAGGCGGCTTACGTTCGCCACCTTCTCAAGGCTAAGGAGATGTTCGGTCAGAGGCTTTGCACATACCACAACATCTGGTTCCTCGTTAAGCTTATGGAGAAGATCAGAGAGGCAATTGCGGAAGATTGTCTGGGAGATTTTGCCAAGTCCTTCTATGAGGACTACTACGGAGGTTAATCACCTGATCTTACGATCATGGTGACTGCGGTAAGGTTACCCTCTCCCAATCTGTTCTTATCGGAAATCCTGCAAACGAGATTATCCATCCACTCTTCGGCGCTGTCGGATACTACGGCGTCTGATAATACTGCGACCTCATTAAGGCGCTTCATGAACTCGCCGGTGCAGCATATTACCCTGTCCCCGTCTTCCAAAGAAGACATGCCGTTAGGAAGCATCTTAAGCTCGCCGTTTTGTACGATGTAAGCGAAGACCTTGCCGTGACGCTCGATGTTAATGTGCTTGTCGTCGATCCTTATGAGCATGTAGTTCTTAAGGTTTGTAAGGATAGGCGTAATGGATTCCGACAGGTCGGTGAATCTCATTTTCGAGCTGCTTTGCACAAGAGCCGAGACCGAAGCCTCATCGGCTACGGAGAAGTCTGCTTCCGTAGGAAAGTACAGGATAGCGAGCGTAAGCGCAGAAGAGTAGTTTACGAAGACGTTATCGCGGTACTCGTCCTGGCCGCCCTTATGCATAAGGATGTAATTCTCGATCAAAACGGACTCCTCTTTATAGTAAACACGATTCCCGTGTAGTTATCCTGCTTAGGGCGCTTTCTTGAAGCTACCGCACGCTTAAGTTCAAGTGCAGTCGCGCTCGCGCCGTCCCTGAAGTAGTGAGGCATGTTGCGAAGCGATACCGCATCCGTAAGTCCGTCGGAGCTTACGATTATCTTATCGCCGTCGAAGATCCTTATGGGCTTCTTCGTGTAGATAACACGTGGATTCTGGTTACCCATAAAGTCGATGAGAGCTCTGGACTTAGGATTATTATAAGCAGAAACCGTCTGCTTGTTGTTACGGCACAGTGACTTAATGAGAAGTGCCATGTAGTTTTGTCTCGGATTAAGAATAGTGGGAACTCCCTCGCGGACAAGAATGATGTCGCTGTCCCCTACGCTGTAGTAATTCATGTAATTGCCGGCAATGTGAACCATGGCAAGAGTCGAACCGCCGGAGAGCTTGTACTCATCATAAAGCTCATTCGAATAACGCCTTAATTCATCTGAGTTCTGCTCCGTAGCAAAGAAGGATAACGGGCACATCTGCTCAACGAACTTCGCGACCTTCTCGGAAATCTCGCCTCCGTACTCCATGCCTCCCATGCCGTCGGCAACAAGAGCCGTTATGCCGTATCTTTTGTAATCGCTTAAGTTAGAGATAAAGACAGAGTCCTGCTGTGAAGGGCGCTTGCCGATCTCCATGAAATAAGCACAGTCAATATAAAGGTCGGAGTCGTCGGGATTACCGAAGCCCTTCCTCTTAATGTATACGACAGTAAACCAGGTAAAAACAATTGCCGTCAGGGCAAACAAAACCAGTGCAGGATAAACGGCGCTTTGAAGCGTTGGCAGATCCGCGAAACTAGTCTGCATCGCCTTCCTCGCCGGTATCGTCATTATCGACCGACTCACCGGCGCCGCTTTCATCGTAATCGCCGTAGAAGTCATCTTCAGGCTCTTCAGTCGCGGGAGTCTTGGGATCGATATATTCCTTAATAAGTTCTCCGGTAAAATATGCGATAACGAACTGATCAAAACCGAATATGAATGTCATGTAGTAGAACACTACCACTGCATATGCAAAGTACGTTGTAGTAACGAGAAGCATTGCAGGAATAATGACAAGCGTTACGATAAGAAGCAATATGATTCCAATGCACGGGCCGAACTTCAGAAGGAAGAACAGCAATGCATTCTTGTAGATATTCTTAAGTGAGATCTCTCTTGAAACGATCATCGTATATACCATGTTCTGGATAACGATAAATGCGAAGAACAAGAGTAAGAAGAAAGTACCTATAGCAGTACCTGCTTTTGTACCCATATTAAGATAGAAACCGATGGCTCCAAGACAAAGAGCTGTCACTACGCATGAAATGATCGAAGCAATCAAAGACTGCTTCCAGTTATTCTTAAGGCCGTCCTTAAAATCGGAGAAGATGAATATACCTTCCTGTCTGTAGAGGTTTCTGTAGATCTGCGAGAAACCCGCCTGGAAAGGGCCTATTACCAGAAGCCCGCTTCCCATAAGGAACATTACGCAGAACAGAACGACAAGATAGTAGATCTGAAAAGCAGCATCGCTTCCAACGTCGTTGATGGCTGTGTTGCCTACTACACCGGAATCGATCATGTACTGTACAAAATTATTGGGCTCGAACACGCTGTTGATGCGCGGCAGGAACCACAATGTATATACGAATGCCAGAAGCATCATGGGGATATTGAATACAGCGAAAAGGAAGTTGATGGACATTACCATCATGTAGTGAGTCTTAAATGTATAGAAAAAGTTGTATACCGGGCCATGCTGCTCGGGTACGAAATCTTCCTTAGGTACTTTCTTCAGATTCATCAGAATCTCCTTATATCAAAACGTCTTCTTTGATTATATCGCTAAATGCATCGATTCGTGCAAGAGAGCGCTCGGCTATCGCAGCATTCTTATCCTGCTTGGCCGTCTTTCCTTTAAATCTTCCGGGCATCTTGGCAACGATACCGAAGTTGGCATTCATGGGAACGAACTTGGTTACCGTTACATCAGAAACATAAGCTGCCATGGCACCGATCACTGTCTCGTCATTCAATGTAACGGACGGTGTTATGCCCTTCACTTTCATAGCGGCACAAAGACCTGCATAGAATCCGGATGCTGCAGATTCGATATAACCTTCAACACCCGTGATCTGTCCTGCGAAGTAGATATCGGG
>CAMJGB010000045.1 GCA_946405115.1 uncultured Clostridia bacterium
TCGGAAGAGTTCGTTTTTGTGTTTCCCTCTCGCGAAGTGCTTAGTAAGAATACAACGCAAGTCCTATCCTGTCAAGCGGAAATTTCAACTTTTTTACATAAACTTTTTTGAGGTTTATTTCTTGCTTTATCGCACTAAATATTCCTGTTAATTCTTTATATATTTTATATACATGTTCTTTATTTATGACTTTAATTCTGATATATTCATTAAGCAGTTTTCCTGCGCTTTGCAAATGCGCTTTCTCGCGTATTACAAATATAATCAAATTACATAACATATGGGGGTATCTTCTATGAGTAAGATTTCAGAAGGTTCAAAGGTCTGCATTATCGGTGCAGGCGCAGTAGGTGCGACTATCGCATTCGCTATCTCGATGAAGCAGCTCTGCTCTGAGCTCGTTCTTATCGACGTTAATCAGGAAAAGGCTCTTGGTGAGGCACTTGACATCAGCCACGGTCTTCCTTTCCTCGGTCAGATGGACATCCACAGCGGTGACTACGACGAGATCAAGGATGCTGACGTTATCATCATCACAGCAGGTATCCCGAGAAAGCCCGGCGAGACAAGAATCGATCTTGCTAAGAAGAACGTTAAGCTCGCTCACACAATCACAGACAGCATCATGAAGTACTACAACAAGGGTGTTATCCTCGTAGTATCCAACCCTTGCGACGTTGTTACATACAAGGTAACAGAGTGGACAGGACTTCCTTCCACAAAGGTTATCGGTTCTGGTACAAACCTCGACTCTGCTCGTTTCAGATGGCTCCTTTCCCAGAAGCTCAACTGCGACGTTAGAAACGTACACGGTTACATCCTCGGTGAGCACGGTGAGACACAGTTCGCTGCTTGGTCACGCACACACATCGCTGGTGTACCTGTTGAAGAGTATGCAAGATCTATCGGATGCCCTCTTACAGAGGAAGATAAGATCGCTCTCGTTGAGGAGACAAAGTCTTCCGGCGCACAGATCATCAAGCTCAAGGGCGCTACATTCAACGGTGTTGCTGTTTCCGTAACAACTCTCCTCGAGTCTCTCCTTATGGACAAGCACACAATCCGTACAGTATCCACAAAGCTCAACGGCGAGTACGGTATGAGCGATGTAACACTCAACGTTCCGATCATGCTCGGTGCAGGCGGAGTTGAGAGAATCGTTGAGATGGAGCTTCGTGAGGACGAGAAGGCTCTCCTCCAGGCTTCTTACAACAACATCCACGAGGCTATCTTGAGCGTTGAGGGACTCTGATCCTGAAAGTTCAATAACCAAGACTTTCAAGGGGCTGTTTTCGGACAGTCCCTTTTCTTATCCGTAAAACCACAGTACCAAATAAACACGCCCCGGCGGTTAAAGCCGGGGCGTTATATTGTATATATATTATTAATATAGATCAGAATGTGGGGCCCTTATATTCCCTGACGTTCTTGCCGCGTCTTTGGGGTCTGCTGTACTT
Organism: uncultured Clostridia bacterium; assembly: GCA_946405115.1. Taxonomy (GTDB): domain Bacteria; phylum Bacillota; class Clostridia; order Saccharofermentanales; family Saccharofermentanaceae; genus Saccharofermentans. The sequence goes on from CAMJGB010000045.1 coordinate 1,458, forward strand.
GATGCTTCTTGTGATCAGGATGATTACAAGAACGATGATGGTAATTACCAGTACAAGGATGAGGACCGACACGCCGGGATTAATCGATATGAACCTTCCGACACGGGTCGCGTAGAAACCTGTAGGCTCTTCATCTTCGCCCGGTATTCCGACCACTCCTTCATCGCCATCTCCGATTATTACTTCACCGACAGTCTCGCCCGGCGGTCCGGACTCGACAGTTTCTTCGACAGGATCATCGTGGGACACGACGACCGGCATCTGATCAACTGCATCAAAAGGTCCGATGACTGTATCAAGCTGAGGATACTCATCAGCTGTCCAGTTAAATCTCTGATAATCGCCCAATGTACCGGGTACTACTGTTACGGGATCTGAATTCCAGCAGGCAAGGTTGCCGTAAGCAACTGCCGATGTTACGTAACGAGTCTGGTTGGAAGACTCCTCATAAGGGATTCCGCAGACTGCGATCATGAGCTCATGACCGTTCTCGTTAACGCTGTATGTTGTCATTCCCGTACCTGCTACGGATGTCGTACCTGTCTTACCGCCGATGAATGCTGCGATATGCGTATCTTCACCGTCAGCAGTCTTGGATGTCATCCAGGGATCGAGCAGGATCTGGTTAGTGTTTCTTACTGTTGACCATGCATCTTCGGGATGGCAGTTAGTAGCCTGGAAGATATGCGTAGGTGAACTTATTACCGTACAGAAATCAGGATTACGTGTAGCATTTGCCATCATGAGGCAAAGGTCAAATGCAGTCGTGTAATGATCGTCACTATGATATCCGTGAGCATTGGAGAAATGGGTGCCTGTGCATCCCAAGTTTCTTGCGCGAAGCGTCATAAGCTCGGCAAAAGCTGACAGCGGATATGACTGAAGGATCTCGTCTGCAGTAAGTCCAAGCTGCTCAACAAAATACGTTGCATTAACTCCGTCGGGACCCACAGGACCGCCCTCGGGATAGTCTCTGAACAAAGCGTTGATAACCGACTCAGCAATAACGTTGGCAGCATCATTACCTGAAGGAAGCATCAGTCCGTAGTACAGCTCGGAAACCTTGATCTCCTCACCTACGCAAAGATACATCATGGTAGAGTCTGATGCGACACTTGAGATGGCATTCTCGGATGCCACAACGTACTCATCAGGATCGAGATAGTCGAGACCTAACTGGAAGGTCATGATCTTGGTCATTGACGCAGGATAGATCCTGTTATGGGACTGCTGCTCAAGAAGGATCGTATCGGCTGTGAAATCGTATACGCAGTAGGATGAGCAATGGATCTCATCGAGAGGCGTGATGGTGATGTCAGGCTGTTCTACACCTGCAAGAACATCACGCGCAGCGATGTGCGGAACGATTCCTGCCATCACGATGATAACTGTGAGAAGCAGGCTTATTATGCGTGCTTTATTTATGTTCTTATGCATTAGCGTCCTCTTCGGGCTTTTCCCCTTCAGACTGACCCTCTTCAGAGACTTCCTCTGCCTCGGGCTCTTCGTGCTCAGTTACCGTAAAGTCAACTACGGAAGCGCCCTTTGAGCTCATGAGCTTAACGCCGGAAGTTGCACGTGACAATGTAGGAATCTCTGTTGTTGCAACACGGATGATCATACCCGTATCGGTGATCATGAGAAGGTCGAGAGAGTCATCAACAAGAGTACAGCCTACGAGAGGTCCTGTCTTCTCGCTGATTCTGTAAGTGATGAGACCCTTACCGCCTCTGTTCTGCTGACGGTATTCCTCAACGGAGGATCTCTTACCCATACCCTTCTCGGAGATAACAAGGAGCTCTCCGCCGTCGGTTACGGGTACCATGCCGACTACCTTATCGTCGTCTGCAAGGTTCATTGCACGTACACCGGAAGAATTACGTCCGGTCTCTCTTACGTCGTCTGTATTAAATCTGATTGCCTTACCTGATGAAGATACAACGATAACTTCCTGTCCGGGAGCTGTCATCGCGATATCAACTACGCGGTCATCATCACGAAGCTTAACTGCGATAAGGCCGTTCTTATTGATGTTCTTGTAGCTCGACAGAGGTGTTCTCTTGATGACACCCTTACGTGTGACGATCGTGAGATTGATGTCCTCTGTATCGAGGCTGTCAGCAGGAATGATGTTCCTGATCCTCTCGCCTTCCTGGAGGCTCAAGAGGTTAACAAGAGCTGTACCCTTGGCACTTCTGGACTGTGTCTCAGGGATCTTATAACCCTTGATCTTGAATACACGTCCTGTGTTGGTGAAGCATAGGAGGAACTTGTGGGTAGTTGTGGTGAGGATCTTCTCAACGTAGTCCTCCTCACGTCTTCCCTGACCGGAAATTCCGCGGCCGCCTCTGTGCTGGCTCTTGTAAACGTCAACGCGCTGACGCTTGATATAGCCGTAGTGAGTAAGAGTAACAACGATGTTCTCTTCCTGGATCAAAGACTCGTCGTCTACATCCTCGAAGGAACCATTGATGATCTCCGTAACTCTCGGAGTAGCGAACTTACGCTTGATCTCGAGGATCTCCTTCTTGATAGTCTCGTGGAGAACACCCTTATCGCTCAGGATGAGCTGGTAGCCTGCAATAGCTTCGTCCAAAGACTTGATCTCGGCTTCAAGCTTCTCTCTCTCAAGACCAGTCAAACGTCCGAGTCTCATGTCTACGATGTGCTGTGCCTGCTTATCAGAGAAACCGAATCTCTCGCACATTCTCGCCTTGGCATCAGCCTCGGTTCTTGAAGATCTGATGATGTTGATAATCTCGTCGATGTGGTCGATAGCAAGGAGCAAGCCCTCATCGATATGTCTCTTGCCCTGAGCCTGCTCGAGGTCGTACTCGGTTCTTCTTGTGACTACGTTCTCCTGATGCTCGATATAGTAACGGAGCGCATCGAAAAGCGTGATCGTCTTAGGCTCAAGCTTACCGTCCTTATCAGGAACGAGAGCGATCATGTTAGCGCAGCATGCATCCTGCAGTGCACAGTTCTTATAAAGCTGGTTAAGTACTACTTCAGGGTTAGCTTCCTTCTTAACTTCGATAACGATACGGACCATCTCATTACGGTCGGACTCGTCACGAAGACCGGAGATACCCTCGACCTTCTTGTCCTTAACGAGGTCTGCCATTCTCTCGATGAGACGTGCCTTGTTAACTGCGAAAGGAAGATCGTGAATGATGATTCTCTGTCTGCCGCTGCCGAACTCTTCGATATCGGCATGAGCTCTTACCATGATTCTTCCTCTTCCCGTAGCGTAAGCCTCGCGGATACCTGAAGTACCGAGGATAGCGCCTCCTGTAGGGAAGTCAGGACCCTTGACTACTTCGAGAAGCTCATCGAGAGTAACGTCGGGGTTATCAAGCATAAGAACAACGCCGTCGATGACCTCACCCATGTTGTGGGGAGGAATGTTCGTAGCCATACCTACGGCGATACCTACTGAACCGTTAACGAGAAGGTTCGGGAATCTTGAAGGAAGAGCTACAGGCTCGAATTCGTGCTCATCGAAGTTAGGTCTGAACTCGATACCCTTCTTGATGTCTGTCATCATCTCGAGAGCAACCTTGGCAAGTCTTGCCTCCGTATAACGGTAAGCAGCCGGCGGGTCACCGTCGATGGAACCGAAGTTACCGTGACCGTCTACGAGCGGATGTCTCAGGGAGAAATCCTGAGCAAGTCTTACGAGTGCATCGTAAACCGAAGCGTCACCGTGAGGATGGAAACGTCCGAGAACGTCACCGATCGTGGTAGCGCACTTACGGTAGGGCTTATCAGGTGTGAAGCCCTGTGTATACATCGAATAAAGGATTCTTCTCTGAACGGGCTTAAGACCGTCTCTTACGTCAGGAAGAGCTCGGTCGGAGATTACCGACATAGCATAGTCGATAAAGGATTTCTTCATCTCCTGCTCAAGGTCTACGGGAACAATAGTGGTCTGTTCTGATCTGAAAGCCTCGTCCATCTCGGCTTCCTGTTGCTTACGCAGCTCCTTGGACTTATCAATATCTGCCATCTTATCCTCCAACAACCGGTCGATCAGCTGATCTAATACCGGCAGAAAATCATACGAGGATAATTATACCATACTTAAACATACATATAACTATAAATATAAAAATATTATAATATATAGAATTTTTCCTTTAGAGGGGGTTCTTGGAAGGCTTGCCGGCCTGTCTCGGGTACTGCGGAGGCGTAGGGCGAACCTTTCTTACAACCACGATGGACCTGTTCATGTCCGTTCCGGGAAGACAGAAGCGATCTGTCTTCTCCTTCTTGCCTCCGAGGACAGATATAGCCTTAGTCGAAGCCTGCTCCTCCTCATCCACGTTTCCCTTCATGGCAAGGAAAGCACCTTCCTTAACAACGAAAGGCAGGCAGTACTCGCACAGTACAGGCAGATTTGCCACGGCTCTTGCGCATGAGATATCGAACTTTTCGCGCAGGGCCTTGTTCCTGCCCGCGTCCTCGGCTCTTCCGTGCACCGTTTTAACGCCCGTAAGCCCCAAAGAGGAACAGACCTCATTAAGGAAGTTCAGGCGCTTATTAAGCGAATCCAGAAGCGTCAGGCGAAGCTCCGGCATGGCGATCTTAAGTACGACTCCGGGAAAGCCCGCTCCCGTGCCCACATCGATGATGCTCAAGTCCTTGCGGGAAGCCCGCTCCTGCTCAGCCCTTATGTAAGGAACGAGTGTGAGCGAATCTATGAAGTGTCTTACGGCGATGCCCTCGTCGTCAGTAATATTCGTGAGGTTCATTACCTCGTTTGTCTTAACGAGCATGGAAGCATATGTATCGAGCTGTGAAAGCTGTTCCTCGGAAAGGCCCAGATCCTCCTTCTCGGAATACTCTCTTACGATTGACTTAATTACTTCAGACATCGGCGCCTCCTTTAATGGATTCGAGGTAAACGAGAAGCACGGAGATATCCGCGGGAGATACACCGGAGATTCTCGATGCCTGTCCTACGCTCTCGGGCTTCATCTTATCAAGCTTCTGCCTTGCTTCGAGCCTCAAGCCCGTGATCTTCGAGTAGTCCGTATCAGAAGGTATTGTCTTCTTCTCGAGCTTGCTGAACTTCTTTATCTTGTCTTCCTCAAGCTTAAGGTAGCCTTCGTACTTGATGTCCGTCTCCACTTCCTTGCGGATGTCGGAAGTAAGTTCCGGCCTTCCGGGATCGATCGGAGCCAACATTTCGTAAGTAACGTCAGGGCGTCTTATGAGTTCTGCCAAGGAGATGCCTGAAGGAGGAAGCGTGGAGCCTACCTCGGAGAGGATCTTCTCAAGCTCGGGCGTAGGTCCTACGTAGACCTTGGAAAGCCTCTCGCGTTCGGCATCGATAGTCTCATACTTACGCTTAAACGCTTCGTATCTTTCTTCGCTAATAAGACCTGCCTCGTGTCCTATGGGCGTAAGTCTCTTGTCAGCGTTGTCGTATCTTAAGAAAAGCCTGTACTCGGCACGAGATGTCATCATCCTGTAGGGCTCGTTCGTACCCTTGGTAACGAGGTCGTCCACAAGAACTCCGATATAGCCCTGGGAGCGGTCGATTATGATCGCGCTCTCACCCTTCGCGTAACGTCCCGCATTGATGCCTGCGACAATACCCTGTCCGCCCGCTTCCTCGTATCCTGAGGAACCGTTGATCTGACCTGCGGTAAAAAGTCCCGCTACAATCTTGGACTCAAGCGAGCGCTTGAGCGTCGTGGGCTCAATGAGATCGTACTCGATTGCATACGCGCTTCTTTGAATTACTGCTTTCTCAAGTCCCGGCAGGGAATGCACCATTCTTACCTGTACGTCCTCGGGAAGGCTCGTCGAAAAGCCCTGAAGGTACATCTCCTCCGTATTGTTTCCCATGGGCTCGACGAAGATCTGGTGTCTCGTCTTGTCCTGGAACTTCACGAACTTATCCTCGATGGAAGGGCAGTAACGGGGACCCGTGCCCTTGATGACGCCGCTGTAAAGAGGCGACCTGTCCATGTTGGCAAAGATTACTTCTCTTGTCTCGGGCGTGGTCCAAACGGAGTAACAGGGAGTCTGCTCTTCGGGAACAGATCTGCCGTTCATCTCGTGCTCGAAAGAGAACGGAGGAACATCATGCTCGCCGTTCTGAATCTCCATCTGTGAGAAATCCACGCTTCTTGCATTTACTCTTACGGGAGTACCGGTCTTAAATCTCAAGATCGGAATGTTGTACTCTGAAAGCGACTTGGAAAGGCCGACGGATCTCGGAAGTCCGTCAGGACCCGACTCCATGATGACCTCTCCCCTAATCGTTCTTGCTTCCATATATGTACCGGAACAGATAACGACTGCTTTGGCCTTATACACGGCCTTGCTCTCTGTCATGACACCGGTAACCTTATAAGCACCATTGCCCTCATCTGAGGCAAGCAGAGCCGTTACATGGCCCTGTCTGATGTCGAGGTTATCCGTGTTCTCGAGGAAGTGCTTCATGGTAACGGAGTACTTCGATCTGTCCATCTGCGCACGGGGCGAATGAACTGCTGGGCCCTTGGTCCTGTTAAGCATTCTCATCTGGATAAGACAGTCATCTGCGATCTTGCCCATGATGCCGCCCAATGCATCGATCTCACGTACGATCTGTCCCTTTGCAGTGCCTCCTATGGAAGGGTTGCAGGGAAGGTTTGCAAGCGAATCAAGATGCAAGGTAAAAAGGATCGTGTTAAGACCCATGGCAGCACAGGCATGAGCTGCCTCACAGCCCGCATGTCCCGCTCCGACGACCGCTACGTCGTACTCTCCTGCAAGATATGAATGTTCAATATTAAGTGCTTCGTTAATGTCCATTTTATTTGCCTATACAAAATCTCGAGAATATTGTCTCAACAAGCTCGTCCGATACCACGCGTCCCGTTATCTGTCCGCTGTCGTCGAGAGCCGCTCTTATCACCTGCGAGCACACGTCAACGCCAAGCCCCGACTTAAGTATGCCTATGGCTTCATCAAGCTTTCCTGCAGCGCTTCTTAGAAGGTCCGCATGTCTTGCACTTAATACGGTTATGTCACTCGCATTAAGTCCGCCTGCGCTCTCATAAGCTTCCTTTACAAACTTGCCTATAAGCTCTGTGTTGATGTCTTCCTTAACGGATACGGAAGCAAATCCCGTCACACCCATGGTGTTAAGCGAAGTCTTTATCTCATCTTCCAAAGGATTTGCACCCTTATCGCTCTTTGTGAAAAGAACCTTTACCTTGGACGCATCAAGACCTGACATCGTCTCCTTAACCGCATCGTAAGATGCATCGGGAGCAATAAGATACAGCACAAGGTCTGCTTCAGACGCTGCGATGGAGGCAAGCTTAACTCCTATGGCCTCGATCTTGTCATCTGTCTCACGGATACCTGCAGTATCAACGAAAGTAACGGGGATGCCTTCTATCTCGGTATTAAACTCAAGCGTATCTCTCGTGGTTCCGGGAACATCGGTTACGATGGCTCTGTCAAAACCCGCGAGGAAATTAAGAAGCGTACTCTTGCCGCTGTTCGGAAGACCTAAGATCGCAACCTTCATGCGTTCGGTAAGAAGTCTTCCTCTTCCGAAGCTGTCAGCAAGGCGGGACAATGTGTTCCTTGAATCCGTAAGCTTATCCTCAACTGCCTTGGTATTCTCTGGCGTATCATCGTGCTCCGGAAATTCGATCATCATCTCGATGTTGGATAAAGCTTCATAAAGCTTGTTCTCAGCTTCCGTGATCTCACTTCTAAGCTTACCCATAAGCTGGGAGTTAGAAGCATCAAGGGCACGCGCGGAGTCGGCACTTATGACATTCATGACGGCCTCAGCTTCCGTTAAGTCGAGCTTGCCGTTAATGAAAGCAGTCTTTGTGAACTCTCCGGGAGCCGCCGGGCGGATACCCGACTCGTATAAAACACGCAAAATCTCCTGTCTGACAGCCTGGCCGCCGTGACAGGAGATCTCTAACATATCTTCGCCTGTATAAGAGTGCGGTGCCTCATAGAAAGTCACCACAACATTGTCGATAGTCTTGTTTGTCTTAGGATCTAAGAATCTTGCGTAAGCTGATTCATAACCCTTAAGAGAAGTAAGAGCCGCATCTGTCCTTTCACCGGTCGTACGAAGTATCTTTACGGCTTTGGAAGCCAGCTCGGATACGCCTTCGCCCGATGCCCTTATCACCGCAATTCCGGATACACCTGCAGGTGTCGATAAGGCACAGAAAGGCTCCATATCAGTTAAGCCTTACTCCTGTGCGGATACAGGACTTACGATTACGCGTCTGTTGGACTCGTCGCCCTCAGAATGAGTAGTAACGCCCTCTACACCCTGGAGATAAGAATGAACCATTCTTCTCTCAGCAGGATTCATGGGTTCCATAGCTACATCCTTGTTGTAACGGAGAGCCTTGGAAGCAGCACGGTCAGCGAGACCTTCGATGATTCTCTCTCTGTGCTTTCTGTAACCGCCTACATCGAGGTGAACGTGAACTCTCTCCTCGCTGTGCTTGTTAGCGATGAGGTTTGTCATGTATGTGATAGCCTCGAGAGTCTCACCGTGACGGCCGATTGCAGCACCGCAGTCAGCGCCGGATACGGAAATGTAGATTGTATCGTCCTCTCTGTAGGAATCCATGTTGCCGTGAATGCCGATACCGGAAAGAACCTCAGCTACGAAAGAAACAGCAGCATCCTCTGCCTCGCTTACAGCATCACCTTCGTAGTTCTCATCGTCACCGTAGTAAACAACTTCTTCCTCAGATGCATCCTCTACGTTAGCTGTAACCTTAACCTCAGCCTGCTTGCCGAGTCCGAGGAAACCACCCTCATTCTCATTCAATACTTCGATAGTAGCCTGATCTTCTGTAACACCGAGCTCCTCGAGAGCTGCAGCCTTTGCTTCTTCAACTGTCTTACCGGTCTTTACAACTGACTTTTCCATATAATCCACATAGCCTCCTGCTATTACTTTCTCTTCTTATTCTTCTTGTGCTTCTCATCCTTGTCGGAAGAGTTCTTCTTGAATACTTCTGCCTTCTTCTGCTCCATCTCGAGCTTCTTAAGCTCATAGGGCTTAGTGAACATGAAGTATGTAAGTACCTGTGTAAGGATTCCCATGAGTCCGCCGATTACCCAGTAAAGACCCATTGCTGCGGGAAGTGTAAATGTTGTGATGAGCATGATGAGAGGCATCATCCAAGTCATCATCTTGGTTGTCATCTCAGCCTGATCGTTAGGTGTCTGACCTGCACGTGCGGGGTTGAGCTGCTCTCTCTTCTTAGCTTCCTGCTGCTCCTTGTAACCGGGCTTGAGCCATGTAGCCATCTTCATGGAGATGAGGTTCGTAGCGATTACGAGAACAGGGAAAATCAACAAAGGAATGTATGTACCGGGATCTGACATGATCTTAACGGGATTCCACTCGGGTGTCTTTGTAAGATCCATTCCGAGGAAGTTAAGGTCAAGGAGCTGTCCCATTGCGATGTAACCCTTGCTTATACATTCGTTAAGGAAATCGCTGTTGTTATTGAGGATCTCGATAAGCGGGATATGAAGTACATCTGTAAGTCTCTTAGAAGCTACAAGTCCTTCGCTGTTCGCAAGATCGATCATGGCCTGAACGTTCTCTCTTGATACCTGTGAAAGGTAGATCAAAGGTCCGGAAACGATTCTGTAGATAGGCCAGATAAGGAACAACTGAATGAAAGGAAGAATGCAGCCTGAGAAGCTTACGCCGTTCTCCTGCTGAAGCTTCATTACCTCTTCCTGGTACTTCTGCTTGTCGTCGCCATACTTACGCTGAAGCTCTGCAGTCTTGCTGGAGAGCGCCTGCATCTTGATCATGGACTTCTGGGACTTGATGTTAAGCGGGATCAATGCCGCTCTGATGATTACCGTGAGCATAATGATAGCCATACCGTAGTTGCCGAAGAAATCGAACAACACTCTGGTAAGCCATCCGAAAAACTGGTAAAGCAATGTCATAGATCTATCTTATCTCCTTACGCGGAACCGGGTCGTAGCCCCCCTTCGAAAAGGGATTGCACCGAAGAATCCGCCATATTCCAAGGGGGAGTCCTTTCAAGACTCCGTGAATTTCCAGGCATTCGATCATGTATTCGGATTATTTTCATATCTCACCGAAGAAGAAAGCGTC
>CAMJGB010000046.1 GCA_946405115.1 uncultured Clostridia bacterium
TATTCGATGATCGCCTTGTTGATGATCGAGTCGAGAACGTCATCCTTGGATTCGAAGTTTCTGTAGAATGTTTTCCTTACAAGGTCGGTCTCCATCACGATCATGGTAACTGTGATCTCATTGTAGGGATACTTTCCCATGAGCTTCAGCAAAGCTTTTGTAATCTCGTTTCTGGATCTTACTGCAGATGGATTTGTAGTTGAGTACATGGTTACCGTCCTCCCGAAAAGACACATTTATGCGTGTTTACTTCACTTTTGGTACATCGTAACATAATCACAAAAATACACAAGTGTGTCACATTCGAGGTGCGTATGAAAGTGATCGTTATAAACGGAAGTCCGAGAGTAAACGGCCTAACTGCTGCGGTACTTCATTCGGTAGAAACGAAACTTAATGAGAGTGGGGTATCAGGGCTTAGTAGATAGGTGGAAAGAAGCAAGAATTACTTAAGCTTATTTCGCTCGCGCATCTCTTTGAAGAATTTAAGCATAAGGTCGGAGCATTCTTCTTCCATGACGCCGCCTTCGAATTCGACGTGATGGTTGTGACCGTGCTCGACGTTGAAGATGTCGTTACATGAGCAGACTGCACCTGACTTGGGTTCGTATGCGCCGAAGTATACTTTCCTGATCCTCGATTGTACGATCGCGCCGGAACACATTGTGCAGGGTTCGAGGGTGACATACATATCCATATCATTAAGACGCCAGTCGCCTAATTTCTTGCAGGCCTTATCGATCGCGATGACTTCTGCATGCATCAGTGCGTTAGACTTTGTAAGCTTAAGATTGTGCGCTCTGACGAAGACTTTGCCATCCTTGACGATGACACAGCCGATAGGGCACTCTTTCTTCTCGTAAGCCTTCTGAGCTTCCTTGAGCGCTTCTTTCATGAACTTCTTATTCAGATCTTCCATGGGCAAGATTATAACGTATCAGCTTTAATCTGTCTTAATTAAACTGAGTCGCAATGAGAATGAGTAATGCGATGTGAATTATCAGGGCAAGGGGAACAAGAACTGTAAACTTCAGTTTCTTTGTCTTGTGGTGGAAAGTGTACATTCCGATCAAAGCTCCGAGTGCGCCGCCGATGAATGCTAATAGGATCAAGACCTTCTCCGGAACTCTCCAGAGGTTCTTCTTGGCCTTGAGTTTGTCGATTCCATAAACGATGAAAGCGATAACGCTCATAACGCCTATACATATAAATAAGTATTTCATATCAATAATCCTCTACAGAGATGTCTTCCTAATTCTATCTTTTTGAAGCTGCTCAGTCGAGTTTTTGGCTCAGATGGGAGTTGAGCCAATAGAGTGGCGAATCTTACCACTTTCCACCACCAAAGAGCCATTTGTGCCCCAAACTGTGCCCCAATTCGGCGTAAATCGGGGGTTAATTGGGGCATATGCACAAAAGAGAAGATGACAATCCACAAATAAACGAACAAAAAATCAAGAAAAATCGAGAAAAACCCTTGCATAACAAATTTATTACACATATAATTCAGATGTGTGGCGGAAAGTGGCAATAAATTTCAGACAAGTGGAGTAAAGTGTCAGTAAAGCAACACAAGTAACATTGTAACAGCGTTAAACAAGGATTATGGCAAGAGACACTAAGAAAATTGACGCTAAGGGACGATTCTTCATCCCGACAAAATTCAAGGAAGCCATGGGAGAGGACCTGGTTGTTACAACCAGCCTTGATACTGGTTATCTTAGTGTTTACACAGCTGAGGCCTTCAAGAAGGTTACTCAGCAGCTCAAGGGACTCAATTCCTTCGATCCTAAGGTTCGTTGGATCAAGAGAGAGATTCTCGGTGAGGCTTTGGAGGTTAAGGTTGACTCCCAGGGCAGAATCAAGGTTTCTGACGAGCTGTGGGAGAGAATCGGAGCCCAGAACGGCGACGAGATCTGCGTTTTGGACGTTGACGGTAAGCTTGATATCTGCACGAAGGCATTCTATGCAGAGGCAGACCACGATATTTCTTCTATCGTAGGACTCGAGTCAGCTTACTTTATCGAGGGGCTGTAATGGAACGGGGGGAGTTCACCCACATACCTGTTCTGTTCAATGAGTGCATAGAGGCACTTGCTATTAAGCCTGACGGCATCTATGTTGACTGCACAGCAGGAGGCGGTGGCCACAGCAGCGGAATAGCAGATAAGTTGGGTCCTAAGGGATTGCTTATATCCCTTGATAAGGACGATGAGGCCATTGAAGTATGCAAGGCTAAGGCTGAGCAGAAGGCCAAAGAGGGAAAGACCTGGAAGATCGTGAAGTCGGATTTTTCCGCTATCTCGACCGTCCTTGATGAATTGAACATTGACAGCGTTGACGGAATATTGGCAGACCTTGGAGTCTCGTCACACCAGATCGACACCGCAAGCAGAGGTTTCTCTTATGCGGTGGACGGACCTCTTGATATGAGGATGGATGACAAGCAGAAGCTCTCAGCTTATGAGGTTGTAAACACATACGACCAGAAGAAGCTTGAGGAGATCTTCAGACTCTATGGTGAAGAAAGGTATGCCGGCAGGATTGCACTCGGAATTGTAAGAGAAAGACAGAACAAGCCCTTTGATTCCACATTGCAACTTGCTAAGAGCATCGCCTCGTATATGCCCGGCAAGGCAAGATACGAGGATCAGCATCCGGCCAGGAGATGTTTCCAGGCCATAAGGATCGAGGTCAATCATGAGCTCGATTCCGTCAGGACTTTATTGCAGGAGGGTCCCAAGAGACTTTCCAAGGGCGGAAGAATGGCTGTTATTAGCTTCCATTCGCTCGAGGACAGAATCGTTAAGGAGGAGTTCAGAACTTTACAGGATCCCTGCACATGTCCGAAGGATTTTCCCGTATGTGTATGCGGGAAGGTAAGTATCGGAAAGGTCCTCACCAGAAAGCCGATCACGGCAAGTGAGGAAGAATTAAAAATGAACAACAGATCCCACAGCGCAAAGCTTAGGGTCTTTGAAAGAAATTAACAGAGGGGGCTTAGGCTGATGTCTTCGGTAAAGACAGATGAATTTTATACAGAAGTATATGTGCCTATCACAAGGCAGGTATACGAATATCCCGCACTTAACGTAAGCTCCCCTGAAGAGACCAAGGAAGAATATCAGAAGGATAAGAAGATGATCAGGAAGGCTGCAAGAAGCAGAGCCTTCGAGACAGTAATTGCCATTGGTCTTATTTTGTTTGTTGGTGTATTCTTTATGTTACTTATTAATCCGCAGGTAGGCCTTGCGGAGTTGGCAAAAGATAATTCGGATCTCAAGGATCAGATAGCGGTGTTGAAGAGAAATATCCTTGATTCCGAAGAGGACGTAAACGGTATAACAGATATGGACAGTATCAGAGCGCAGGCACTCGCTCTCGGTATGCAGGACCCGAATGCAAATCAGGTCGTAACCATTCCGATGCCTGAGGATGACAAACTCGTCACTATGGTATCATATGACGAGGAGTTCGGAATCAGCGAGGAGGCGTATAACAACGCCGTAGAAGCTCTGACAAGCTACTACCTCGAAGAAGACGCATCGTAATGAGTGAGAACAAGAGTACTGCTAAAGAAGAGTTAAGTCACGAAGAGGGCGGAAAGAGCAAGAACGAGCGAGTGTCATTAGGAATGACGCTCGCAATTTATGCGTTAATCGGACTTTTCTCTTTATACCTCATAGGTGACTTATATAAGACTACAGTAATAGATTACGATACATATGCCAGAGCCGCGTCAAATCAGCAGTGGAGACTTATGTCTTATGAGGCTGACCGCGGCATTATCTATGATGCGAACAACATGCCTGTCGCATCCAATACTTATAACTACACAGTCGTTGTATCTCCCAAGATCCTGATGAGCAGTTCCGAGATTGAGAACGGAACCCTTACAAGGTCACAGCTGATCAATGACTTCTCTGTGCTTTTCGGCATGACGGCGGAAGAGATAGATGAAGTTTTGCCGGTTGACCCCGAAGATGCAACTGATCCCCGTAACGACGTCGCAGGTATGGACCTTGTAAGAAACCTTGAGGCGGAGCTTGCCGAGCCCGCGAAGACATACTGTCAGCAGCATGAGCTTGCAGGTATCTCATTCCTTGCAGTGCCGCAGAGATACTACAATTACGGAAGCCTTGCAGCGCAGATCATAGGTTACGCAAGCAATGACGGTGTCAGCCTTAACGGTGTATACGGACTTGAGGCTTATTACAACAGCGTGCTCTCAGGTTCTGACGGTTACAGATACTCTGAGGTAGACCAGGGAACAGAGGGTGTTCTCCCGTATTCAGATGCCATTACGCAGCCTGCTGTTAACGGTAATAACCTCGTTCTTAATATTGATATTAATATTCAGAGAATCGCAGAGGAAGTCTGCAGGAGCGCATATATCCAGTATGCTCCGAGAGACGGTATCTGCGCCATCGTAATGAACCCTTATACGGGTGCTGTTCTTGCGATGGTATCGCTTCCTGACTACGACCTTAACGATCCTTACGGAATCCCTTACGGCATGGATGCCATCGTATGGAATGCGATGGACGATGACGAGCAGGTCGAGTACCTGATGAGTAACGTATGGCGTAACCGATGCATCTCTGATACATACGAGCCGGGTTCAACATTTAAGGCTCTTACAACATGTATCGCATTCGAAGAGAATCTTACTAACGAGAACGAGGAGTTCTCAGATGCACCTATCCAGGTGTCAGACGTTGATACAATTTCCTGCTGGCTCCAGAAGCAGAACGGTGGTAACCACGGGACGGAGAGCCTTGCACAGGCGTTCATGAATTCCTGTAACCCGATTTTCGTTCAGCTCGCACAGAGAATCGGAGTAAGCAGATACTATAGATACGTTCACATGTTCGGCTTCTATGAGACGACAGGTATCGATCTTCCTGCTGAAGGTACAGGTATCTTCCACACAGATCCGAGCGTAATCGATATGAGCTGCTTGTCATTCGGTGAGTCAGCAACGGTTACACCTATCCAGCTTCTTAACTCTTACTGCGCTATCGTTAACGGCGGTAACCTCATGGTTCCTCACATCGTGCGTTACATTACTGATGAGAACGGCAACATCGTTGATGAGATCGAGCCTGAGGTAATAAGAACTATCTTCTCCGAGAGCACATGCGCAAGGGTAAGACAGCTTATGATCGACGTAGTAGACGAAGGTACAGGTTCCGCCGGTCAGGTTCCGGGTTACTACGTTGCAGGTAAGACATCCACATCCACAATCGAGAACGGTGAGCTTGCCGGTGCACACGTTCTTTCATTCTCATGTTTCGCACCTTCCTATGATCCGCAGATCGCGGTACTCGTAGTTCTTAATAAGCCTGCAGAGAACTCAGTAGGTTCATCTGCTGCAGCTGCTACGGCAGCCCGTATCGTTGAGGGTACACTCCGTTACATGGGTGTTCCGAGAGTCCTCACTGCTGACGATTACGACCAGCTCACGACAAGATACTGGGTACAGCCCGTAGTAGGTCTTTCTGCGACAGAGGCTGCTTCCAGAATTGGTTATAATGGTATCTCCTGCGTTTACGGCACGACTAACATGACAGCCGAGACGATAGTCGGATATACATATCCTTCTACTGACGCACAGCTCTATAGCTCAGGCATCGTTATGCTTTACCCTGAAGGAGAGAACGTGCAGATGCTCACAAGCTCTGTACCGAACCTTGCGGGCAAGACTGCGATCGAGTGTATGGAAGCTTTAAGAGACGCTAACCTTAACTGCGTTATCGAGGGTGATGTCATGGGCATCTGCACCATGCAAAGTGACATTCCGGGAGCAACTGTATTCTCGGGATCCATCGTCACGGTTACGCTTGAGAATACGAACGTAGTTCCCGATCAGGCTCCGGAGGAAACGGAACCCGAGAGCGAGGACGGATTTGTATCCGGTGAAGGTGACGTTACAGAGGAGACTACTGAGGGGGGACCGGTAGGTTAACATGACAATAAGAGAATTACTTGAAGGCGTGGAATATAAGCTCATCGCGGGCTCCATCGAAAAGACTGTAACCTCAGTCGAATTCGACTCGCGTAAGATTGCTGACGGAAGCTGTTTCGTCGCAGTTAAGGGCTTTACTTCTGACGGCCATTCATATATCGACTCCGTATGCGGGAAGGGTGCAGCTCTTGTCGTAGTTGAGGAGGGTAATGAGACCTTTACTGAGGATGACTTAAAGGCCATGAGTGAGAAATCCGGAACAACCATTATTTCCGTTCCTGATTCACGTAAGGCTTCAGCATATATCCCTGCCACATTCTTCGGTAACCCCGAGAAGAAGATCGATATGATCGGTGTAACCGGTACAAAGGGAAAGACAACCATTACATTCATGATCACCGATATGTTGGAAAAGGCCGGCAAGACTACAGGCCTTATCGGTACTGTTTACGACATTATCGGAAATGAGAAGGTGCATGCATCACACACAACGCCTGAGGCAAGAGATACATACGAGCTTCTCGGCAAGATGGCAAATATAGATACAGATGCATGTGTTATGGAAGTATCAAGCCAGGGCTTGAAGCTCGACCGAGTATACGGAATCGAATTCAAGATCGGATGCTTCACTAACTTCTATGAGGATCACATCGGCGGTAATGAACACCCTGATATGGAAGATTATTTAAGATGCAAGCTTAAGATGTTCGAGCAGTCTAAGATTGCTGTCATCAACATGGATACACCCGTAAGCGGAGAGTTCTATGTTAAGGCAAATCAGTGCGGATGTCAGATAATTACTTATGGTCTTACCGAGGGCTGCGACGTTCAGGCTTATGATCTTGAGAACGGAATGAAGGACGGCCGTGCGGGTACATACTTCAGCATTACAAGCCCCTGGTACAGCGGAAGATTCTTCGTAGCAATTCCGGGTCAGTTTAATGTTTATAATTCACTTTGTGCGATAAGTGCTGCATTCCTTTCTGGAGCTACTCCTGAAGCGATAGAGCGAAGTCTTTCTACGATCGAAGTTCCCGGAAGACTTCAGCCGGTTAAGAATGATCTTGGTATAACAATCTTAGTTGACTATGCACATAATGCAGCAAGTCTTGAGAACGTTCTTGATACGCTTAAGCAGACAACGAGCGGACGCGTTATAACAGTGTTCGGATGCGGCGGTGACAGATCACATACAAGACGATTCGAGATGGGTGAGGTCGCAGGAAAAAAGTCCGACTACACAATAGTCACATCAGATAATCCGAGAACGGAAGATCCTGAGGTTATCATCGGCCATATCGTATCTTCAATCGAGAAGACAAGCGGCAAGTTCGAGACTGTCATAGACAGAGCTTCTGCTATTCGTAAAGCAATCGAGATCGCGAATGAAGGCGACATCGTTCTCATTGCAGGTAAGGGTCACGAGGACTATCAGATCTTCGCGACACAGACCATACACTTTGATGATGTTGAAGTTGCAGCTGAAGCAGCGAAGAAGGTCAGGGAGGAAAGATCGTGATAAGGATGTTCTCTTTTGACGAGGTCGTCGCTGCAGTAGGCGGTACAGTGGTAAACCGTAAAGGTGCCATCGGCGGTAGCATCTTCATTAATGCTGTGTCGACTGATACACGTACTATCGAACCCGGCAATCTTTACATCGGATTAAAGGGCGAGAACTTCGACGGCAACAGCTATGCTGATCAGGCTGTAGAGAAGGGTGCATGCGCAGTTATCGTTAACAGCGCGACCAAGGTGCCCGTGAATTCCATCGGCATCGTAGTTAAGGATACGACGAAGGCTTTGGGAGACCTTGCAGAGCACTTTAGATATAAGCTCGGATGTAAGGTAGTAGCTGTAACCGGTTCAGTCGGAAAGACTACAACGAGAGAACTCATAAGAGTTGCTCTCGAGCCCTCGTTCAACGTGTGCTCCACAAAGAAGAATCTTAACAATGAGATCGGTCTTCCCAAGACTATCCTCGATGCGCCCGACAAGACGAATGTGCTTCTTCTTGAGATGGGAATGAGAGGAAGAGGAGAGATCGATTACTTAACTAATATCGCACATCCCGATATCGCTGTAATCACCAATGTCGGTTACTCTCATATTGGCATTCTGGGTTCGCAGGAAGAGATAAGAGCAGCAAAGTGCGAGATCATAAACGGACTTACGGATAACGGTATCCTTATTGTTAACGGTGATGATAAGTTCCTTTTCAATCATGCGCGTAATGTGATACCGCTTAACAACGGTCTTGTTGCAGTTTCAGTTGACGATAACCTTGAGGGTGAGGTTCTTAACTGCCCCGTGTGCGTTAAGGCGCATAACCTTAAGGAGAACAACGGCATGGACTTCGATGTTACCGTGTCGATGGGCGAGAAGAATAACGTTATCAAGAATGTGCACATCGCTTTGGGCGGTGAGCATAACGTAAGAAATGCATGCTTCGCGATAATCATCGCATCACTCCTTAACGCGGATGTAGAGAAGGCATGTAAGGCTTTGTCAGAGTATGCTCCTATGGACGGAAGAGGAAAGACATATCACGGTAAGTCATATACCATAATCAACGACGCATATAATGCTTCTCCCGAGTCCATGGCAGCAGCATTTAAGAATCTTGATACAACCAATCCCGGCAGCCGTAAGATCGCTGTTGTAGGCGGCATGCTTGAGCTTGGCGATGAGTCGAAGAAACTCCACAAGATTACAGGTGAAGCATGCGGTGACTATAAGTTCGATAAGATCATCGTAACAGGCGATGACAGGGATGCATTCATCGAAGGCCTTAAGAGTAAATTCCCTAATGCAGACATCACGGAATGTGCTGATACAAATGAGGTAAGAGCTAAGGCTAACGAGATCATTAAGCAGGGCGACACTGTCTTGTTCAAGGCATCTCACTTCTTCGAATTCGAGAAACTCGCGAAGGAGTTTATCGATAATGACTAAGATCACGCAGCAAAGGCAGGCTAACATTCCGATGATACTCATGATGTTCGCGATCGTCATGTTCGGTCTCGTCATCCTTTATTCGGTATCAGGTCCTGCAGGCTATGCGAAGGCGACACACGACTCTGCTTACTATCTTAAAAGACAGATTATATTTACGGTCATCGGTATAGCACTTGCGCTTATCATCTCTTTCATGCCCGTAAACTTCTTTAAGCATCCTGCAATCTTTATGTCTGCTTACTTCATAAGTTTGGGACTTGCGATAGCGGTAAGGTTCATAGGTAGAGAGATCAACGGTGCTAAGAGATGGATCTTCATCGGACCTGTCGAGATTCAGCCTTCTGAGATATGTAAGGTAGGTCTCATAATAGCGCTCGCGGGTTATCGAGAATACATAGTCAAGCTTCGTGCGCAGGGAAGGTTCAAGGCAACGACGGGTAAGAGGCAGGCATGGAATCATGCGTTCTTCGATTTCATACTTCCTGTAGGTGCATGTCTTCTTGTTGACGTATTCATTCTCTTCCAGCCGCACTTCTCATGCTTCCTTATCATCGGCGTCATCGTATTCATGTGTACGCTTAATTCAGGTGCAGGCATAAGAGCATGGTTCCTCGGAGGCCTGTCGATACTTCTCGTAGGTGTCATCTTCGTCGCAGCTTATACGGCAATCAATCCGAACTTCAGAAAGAACTTCGCACACGTTTACCAGAGACTTAACATCTTCGCTGCTACGAGCGGTGACGAGTCCGTCGAGGTAACGGAGGACGAAACTCGTCAGGTTACCAACGCGCACAATGCCTTGGGTTCAGGCGGGATGTGGGGCAGAGGACTTGGAAGTTCACGTGCAAAATATAATTACGTTTCAGAGGCACAGAATGACTACATCTTCTCCATCTATGTTGAGGAGACGGGATTTGTCGGAGGTACTGTGCTGATATTCATGTATATGATCATGTTCGCGATGTTCGTGCAGGTAATCTTAAGGGCGAACTCTGTCTTCGCTAGGATGCTTGCTACGGGCTGTACGACACTCATAGTGGTGCAGGTCGTGCTTAATATCGCCGTTGAGCTGCAGGTAATCCCTTCCACGGGCGTTACGCTGCCTTTCGTAAGTTACGGCGGTTCTGCGCAGATCATCCTCCTCGGTGCATACGGACTTATCATGTGCGTATCACGAAGCGGAACATCAGTTAAAATCAAGGGAAAACGTGAGGTGACCACATAATGAAAAGATTCATTGTAACGGGAGGCGGCACCTCTGGACATATAAATCCTGCGATAACCATCGCGGACGCACTTAAGGCTCACTACGGCCCCACAGAAGGATGCGAGATCATCTTCACGGGAAGAGCCGCAGGACTTGAGGGAGAACTCGTTCCTAAGGCAGGATACGAGCTTCGCAACATCGAGGCGAAGCCTTTCCCCATGAAGCCGTCACTTCGCCTTGTAAAGGCACTCATAGCTTTCAACAAGGGTAAGAAGCAGTGCAAGCAGATCATACGTGACTTTAAGCCCGATGCCGTCATCGGCACAGGAGGCTACGTCTGCGCACCTTTGCTTAACGCAGCGGCATCAATGAAGGTGCCGGTAGTAATACACGAGGCTAATGCGTTCCCTGGAAGAGCGAACCGCATGATGGGCAGGAATGCAACACTCGTGCTCACGGGCTTCCCTAACCTCGAAAAGGATTTTCCTAAGGCAGATAAGGTTATCTACACGGGTAACCCGATTAGATCCATCATCAAGGACAACGACCCTTCCGAGGTTCGCGAAAGACTCGGCATAGATCCTTCACAGAAGCTCGTGTTCGCTATGGGAGGAAGCTTGGGTTCCAAGACAATAAATGACTTTGTATATGAGGCTGCAGCAAGACCTGAATTCAAGGACGTGCATTTTGTCCTCGGTACAGGTAAGCAGCAGACATCGAAGATCTCGGAGGAGAAGGTTAAGCCAGAGAACCTCGAGACCTATGAATACATAAGTAATCCTAATGACTATATGTGTGCAGCTGACGTATCCATAACAAGATCCGGAGCTGTTACATGTGCTGAGACTGCGGCTATCGGATCCTGTTCTGTCATGATCCCTTATCCTCATGCTGCACATGATCATCAGACATATAACGCAAGGTCGTTCTCGGACATCGGAGGTTGTGTTCTGGTTCCCGATGCGGATGTAGTTGAAGGAAAGCTTTTCGGTGTGCTGGAGGAGCTCCTTAAGGACGAGGAGAAGAGAAGAAGCATGCGTGAGAATGCGAAGAAGCTTGCAGTCCTTGACTGTGACGAGAAGATAGTAAAGGCGATCGGAGAAGTAATCGGCGGGTGAGCGAGGATAAAGAGAAGAAATCCTCTGAGAATAAAGAGGAAGAAATCTTAGAGTCCCAGGTGAAGCCTGAGGAGAAGGAAGAGACGTCCCCTGAAGAAGAGGACGATGTTGTTATTGTCTCTGCCGAGGACTTCGAGAATTCCGAAGAAGACGAGAAAAAGGACGAAGA
>CAMJGB010000047.1 GCA_946405115.1 uncultured Clostridia bacterium
CAGGAATGCTCACATCTTCCGGACAGGCTGCAAACTTCTTCGCAGTATTCAACATCTGTGAAGCAGGAG
The DNA here is from genome assembly GCA_946405115.1 of uncultured Clostridia bacterium. Lineage (GTDB taxonomy): Bacteria > Bacillota > Clostridia > Saccharofermentanales > Saccharofermentanaceae > Saccharofermentans. Next base: position 70 of record CAMJGB010000047.1, read on the forward strand.
ATCACTTCATCGCTTCATCATCAATCTACGGCGGAACATACAATCTGTTCGGCGTAACAATGAAGAAGATGGGCATCGAGTGCACATTCGTTGACCAGTCACTGTCTTATGATGAACTCTCCAAGCACTTCAAACCCAACACAAAGTGCGTATTCGGTGAGACTATCACAAATCCTACTGTTAATATTCTCGATATTGAGAAGTTCGCTAAGCTCGCACATGATCACGGTGTTCCGCTTATTATCGACAACACATTCGCGACACCTGTTAACTGCCGTCCTTTCGAGTGGGGCTGCGACATCGTAACTCATTCAACAACAAAGTACATTGACGGACACGCTTCATCAGTCGGCGGTGCTATCATCGACAGCGGCAACTTCGACTGGATGGCTCACGCTGATAAGTTCCCGGGCCTTACAACACCTGACGAGTCTTATCACGGAATCACATATGCTACTAAGTTCGGTAAGGGCGCTTATATCACAAAGGCTACAGCTCAGCTTATGAGAGACTTCGGATGCATCCAGTCACCTCAGAATTCTTACTACATCCAGTTGGGTCTTGAGTCCCTGGCTGTAAGAATGAGACGTCACTGCGAGAACGCTCAGAAGGTTGCCGAGTATCTTGCATCCGATGATCGTATCGCTTGGGTTAAGTATCCCGGTCTTAAGACAGACGATAACTATGAGCTTGCTCAGAAGTATTGTCCTAACGGTACTTGCGGCGTATTGTGCTTCGGCGTAAAGGGCGGAAGAGAAGCATCTATCAAGTTCATGGATTCACTCGAGTTTGCTACAATTGCTACTCACGTTGCAGACTGTAAGACACTGTTGCTTCATCCTGCATCTCATACACACAGACAGCTCACAGATGAGCAGCTTCTCGAGGCCGGCGTAGCACCTGATCTTATCAGATTCAGCGTAGGTCTTGAGGATCCTGATGATATCATCAACGATATCAAGCAGGCTCTTGATAAGATCTCATAATCATCATTACGAGATTAGATAATTGATTAATAAACGGGGTTTTCAAAATGATTGAAGACCCCGTTATTATTTGTTGTACTGCCCTATCCTATATATTACTTTGACTTTCAAAGTATTTATCATCATAAGGAAAAGGAGGCGGGAAATGGAGCAGTTATACAAAAAATGATTATCTGAAGATTTATATGAGATCAAGAAAGAATCGCTCATATAAAAAGCGCTATATCGAGAATTAAGTATAAGAATTAAATCTGAACTCATAGAAATTTCCAGAATAGAAAATTACATATGATGATTCCGGTAAATCAATCATAGAAAAATCCGATTTATGAGAATTATGTATAAGATTATTAAAGTGTAATCGCGTGAAGCTGATATCAGAATCAGAAATGATCATAATAACGGTGAGAGAGAATGGTAAATACCGAATTAGGATAAAACTCTCATTGATAAACCGGTAAATCCAGGAAAACGCTTAAAACCAGTAATATCAATATTTACAAGGTATCATCTTCCGTAAAACTATCCCTTCCTTATTCACCATAATTGTAATTATACCGAATTGGCACATAAGAATTACAGACAGAATAATAAGTTATACAAGTGGGATTATTCGTATCTTACCTCATTCCTACCGAGGTATCTTAAATAAATCGTGAAGATGATTCTTATGATGATCAGTACAATAATGATTCCAATTGAATCAATTAACACATCTCTGATGGAACCGTCGCGACCTTCGACGAACAACTGATGATATTCATCAACAACTGCTGTAAGCAATGACATCCACAATGTAAGTGCAATGTACATCTCGTTATCTGACTTAACGAGCTTAACAGGACTCTCTGCATATGATCTTACAAACGATATCCTGTTCGTATATCTTGCAGCTGCAAACGTGAATACTGTCAAAACAGCATATTCAAGAACATGAATAATCTTACGTAATAATGTATCAGTAAGAATATTCTCACCAAAGAATATCTCAAGATATTTTAACGCGCTGCTGCTTCTTTCATATGAATCCGTTCCATTCTCAGATGACAGATAAAAGATCATAACTATCCAGGCTGCCGTAAGCATCCAGAAAAAGACTGCTGCCAAAAGATCAGGTACTGATATATCTTTATTCTTCGGTCTCTTCATACTTAGCGTCTTTCTCTGTTATTGTTCTTAATCGCTCTGTCAATCTCGCGCTTAGCCTGCTTTGAAGCCTCAACGTCACGCTTATCATAGTTCTTCTTACCTCTTGCAAGGCCTATCTCGAACTTAACACGTCCGTCTTTAAAATAACACTTTGTAGGTACAAGTGTAAGACCGTCGAGCTTAATCTTGGAATAAAGCTTGATGATCTCTTTCTTATGCATAAGAAGCTTTCTTGTTCTCTGGGGATCAAGCTTTAAGAAAGTGTTTGCCTGATCATAGGCACTAATATTAACGCCGATAAGGAATATCTCTCCGCCCTTTACGGTAACATAAGCATCACGAAGGTTGATCTTGCCCGCACGTATACTCTTGACCTCGGTTCCTGCGAGGACAATACCGCATTCATAGCGTTCTTCGATAAAGTAATCGTGATAAGCCTTTCTGTTCTCGGCTATTATCTTAATTCCCTGTTCCTTCGGCATCTTATCTCCCAAGCTTTAAGGACGGTGTAGCATTTAAAGCCAGATCGTCCCTCCTACCGTTAATATATTCAAAGTAACCCGCAGAAGCAATCATCGCGGCATTATCCGTACATAATCTAAGCTTCGGATAGTATAGCTTAAGATCATGCTTTAATGAAGCCTCGTCAAAAGCCTTACGCAGGAATGAATTCGCAGAAACTCCGCCCGCAAGGCATATCTTCTTGATGCCGGTAGCTTCTGAAGCCTTAACCGTATGATCACAAAGTATCTTCGCGATATGCTTCTGATAAGAAGCAGCGAAGTCACTTACGTTGATCTCCTCCCCCTTCTGTTTTGACTGATTAATGATATTAAGAGCATTAGTCTTAATTCCGGAGAAAGAGAAATCAAGCGTATCCTTCATATGGTTAACTGCAAACTCGTATGCGTTAACGTCTCCTCCCTGTCCGGCCTTATCCATCTTAGGTCCGCCCGGATAACCCAAACCTATAACACGTGCGATCTTATCGATTGCTTCACCTGCTGCATCATCACGTGTCTTACCTAAGATCTCAAGCTCTGTATAGGAATTAACCTTAACGATCTGTGTATTGCCTCCGCTAACACAAAGGCACAAGAACTCCGGCTCAAGTTCAGGAAAACAAAGATAGTTGGCACAGATATGACCGTGAAGATGATTAACGCCTACCAGAGGCTTTCCCGTTGCCGCACATAAGCCTTTCGCCGCGGAAAGTCCTACGAGCAAAGCTCCTACGAGTCCCGGGCCGTATGTAACAGCTACAGCATCGATATCATCTAAAGTAACGTTTGCTTCTTTCAAAGCAGACTCGATGCAGGGATAAATCGCATCGACATGCATTCTTGAAGCAAGCTCAGGAACAACGCCGCCGTACTGCTCATGGAAATCAGCCTGGGATGCAATAACATCGCTTAAGATCTCACGGCCGTTCTTAACCACAGAAGCTGCGGTCTCATCACATGAGGATTCTATTCCTAATATAAGTACGTCTTTCTTGTTCTCCATAACCTTAAATAAAGTACGATTGCATAAATCGCATTACTGTCTCAATATAATCGTCCTTACCCATTCTGAACGACTCGAGGTAACCTGCACCCGGAATCATTCTGGCAACGGTAAGGCTTGAATTAAGCCTGTTACGTTCCTCTACGATCTGTGTTATCTGATCAGCTCCGATAAACGTATCGTGTCCGCCGTATATTATACATACCGGCATCTGAAGACGCGAAATCTCTGCAACAAGATTAACAGATCCGCTCTCACCCGCAGAGATTCTGATGGCATAAGGAACGAACATCTTCGTGATGCTTCCCATGAACTCTGTCTGCTCAACAATGGCGCGGATGTAATCATCGGAATTCTTCGCAGGTGAATCGAAGATCATGCCGATGACATAAGACTTATCGAAACCGAGATTCAGGATATCCTGCGAGTAATCGTTAAGCTCTGCTTCTGAAAGATTTGCTTCCGGAAGCTTATCGTAAGCAAGCATCGATGAAGTACATCCCGTACCGATACCGTAAAGCACTACATTAGTAGTAACCGAGATTGATCTTACCTGCGCGATGGCACCTATTACATCCTGCCACTCAAGGTACCCGTAATTGCATACGTCTCCTTCCGACTCTCCGCTGTTACGCTGATCGAAAAGGAACACGTTATAGTTGTTATCAAGCAAGGTCTCAACAAGGTCAACCATGTTAACTCCGAAAGGAAGTCTGTTGGAACCTGCATCATGAACTACGATTACGGTAGTAATGGGATTATCGCACTTAAAGAACCAACCTGACAGATTGGTCTGACCGTCGAATGATTCGAACGAACAGGTCGAGTACGAAGGAAGGATATTAGAAGGCACGTTTGATACCGAAGTCTTATCAATACTCATAAGGTGGTTGGATGATGAGATCGTAAGTACAACGAAGAAGATCAGGATCGCTGCAAGAATACTCAAAATAAGAGCTGATCTAACGATAAAGTTTGATCCGCCTCTTACTCTTCTTTTACCTTCGAGAACCTGTTGAAAACCTGACGTCATACTTCCTTACAAGATACTCTTCTTCTTAAGTATGTATGCTGTAAGCACAACACTTAATACGCAAGAAGTCAGTATAGATATGAAAGGAAACGGCTGCGATATGAATTCAGGATCCCAGGGCATCGGGAAATTCTGTCCGAAGAAACATCCGATAAGATCAGGGATCGTAAGAACGATGGTCGCAGCAGCGAGCACCTTCATTATGTCGTTCATGTTGTTCGAGATGATGGATGCATAAGCATCTGTCGTAGTGCTTACGATGTTGGCATAAATATCAGCCATCTCATGAGCCTGCTTATACTCGATTACTACGTCCTCAAGAAGATCCTCATCTTCCTCATAGAGCTTGATGATTCTTCCCCTCATGAGCTTCTCAAGCACGGCCTCGTTAGACTTCAATGATGAAGCGAAGTAAACGAGTGACTTACTTAACTCAAGACGCTTATAAAGTTCCTTGTTGGATACTGCCTTCTCAAGCTCGTTCTCGGCGACTTCCAAAGTCTTATCGATGAAGCGCAAGAGTCTCAAGTACTCTCTTGCTACAGCATAAAGAATCTGAATCGTAAATCTCGTTCTGTAAGGAATGAACAGATCCTTAATTCTGTTCTCGATGAAGTGGTCAAGAATCGATGTCTGTCTTAAGGAAACGGTAACGATATTCTTGTCAGTAAGAATGATACCGAGAGGCGTCGTCTCATAGATAACACTCTCGTTCTCTCTTCTTGTATAAGGAATATCCACGATGACAAGAACCGTATCAGTATCATCATCATAGTCGATACGAGGTCTCTCTTCTTCGTCCAAAGGATAACGCAAGAACTCCTGCGGAATGTTAAGTTCCGTCTCAATTCTCGCGATCTCAGCTTCTGTAGGAGAATAAAGGTTAACCCAGCAATCGAGTGTAATCTCTTCGGATTCGGTTGTTCTGTATATCAACCTGGAGGCTGTTTTGCTTACTTCTCTTGATGTGTAAATATCGAGCACAGTAAAACCTCCCTTCGCCGAAGTGAACCACGTTATTCTATCATTTTGAGGGCTTTAATTCTACCCCTTAGGAGATACCGGAATGACCGAATCCGCCGCCTCTGTCTTCGCCTATTTCCTTAACATTATCAACGAATTCGATGTCAGCGTATTCAACCTTGTTGATTACCATCTGAGCGATGCGGTCACCCTTCTTGATAAGGTATGTTCCGTGCTTGCATCCCTTGTCATTAAGAGTAAACGGATTCTCCTCGGAGGCATCCTCTCTTTGAGATGCGTTGTAGATGATTACATTAACCTCATCTCTGTATCCGCAGTCGATCGTTCCGGGAGCATTAGGAACTCTTAACGGAGTCTTGAGAGAAATACCGCTTCTGGGTCTGATCTGAACCTCATAACCGTAAGGAATAGCCATCTTAAGACCTGTGGGAACAAGCACACTGCATCCGGGCTTAACGAGGATATCTTCGCAGGAATAAAGATCCATTCCTGCATCGCCGTCATTGGCATACTTAGGTGCAACTGCCTCTTCCCTGCACTTCTCCATGGGAAGCTTAATTCTCTCTGTCATCTTATACCTCCGTGAAACATTTAATTACGTTATAACCATAGCTTGCGGCTGCAGCACAGGAAGCATCATCGAAAAGGAACTTCGCGGGACCGTAGATAGTACTGGAACAATCCGAAGAATGCGTTACTACCTTAAGATCCGGACCTACTTCCTGCTTCAAACCGAAAGCACCTCTGCCCTTACAAGCACTGCAGTTGTTGGCATTTCTTCCTACAGGGCAGAAATCGGACTGCATCCACGGCACAAAGCCTCCGCACTGAAGGTAAACATCACCTGAAGTTCCCGCGCGACGAAGCATTTCGAGAGCTTCGGAAGGATCCTTCTCGTAGGACATGAATACTTCCTTTTTCTGCTTTAAAGCAAGCTTAAGTGTCTCTGTGTTGTAGATGTTCGTTCCTGCTGTAGGCATGAACTTAACACCCTTTATGGAATCAAACTTAGAAGCCTGATCGTCATGAACAAAATCAGGCAATACGAGCATTAACTCAGATCCTGTGCGGCTGATAAGATCATCTATCTTAGCCTTCTTATTCGGAATGAGATAATCATATGCTGAGAATGCATAGATATCAGCATCCGATACATCATCCAAAGAGGAGAACGAAGGATAATATCTTAACGTTCTGACCGAACCTTCAGATGAGTCATCAACAATATCTTCAACATCACCGATGTTAAATTGCTCTACTGCAAAATGTGAGGTCTCTGACAAGACATCTGAAGACAGCATCTCAAGAAGGCCTCTTCTTAATTCGTTTATATCCTTAACGGAACAATATGCATTGTCAGTTCCTGAAAGATATACGTTATCAACTGTATAAGCAGTATTTCCGGTCTTACGAAGCTGCTCTTCAATTCTCTTCGCGTTAAGAAGTCCGCGCTCATCCTTGGTATATGTAAGTTCATCCTCTGAACAGATATCCTGCAAAGGTCCTTCAGTTACTCTTGCAAAGGCCTTGATAACACCGTCAGTAGAAGCATCAAAAGTGATGTCGATATGAGTCTTTCTGACGTTCTTGTTATCAGATGAGAAATCATGATTCATAAGATAAACACTTACGTCGTCAGGAATGTCCTTGATTGATGAAGGATGAAGTCCCTTAACAACATAATTGCCCTTGAATCTCGATACTTTACCTACAGGGAATGACTTTATCTCGCCCTGCTTATCTCTTAATGACAGGTAATCGCCTCTGGAAGGCTCCAGAGAGTCCTTGGAAGGTCTGATTGTTATCGTACCCTCCTTGCAGTCGCGAAGCGTAACCTTGCCTATTCTGAGGCCGAATTTACCTACATAGTCTCCTGAGAGAATGTCGGAGTCCTTCCTGCCTGAAAGATCCTGAGTAGTAAACGAACCGCCGCGGTTGAAATTAACGAGCAATTCCTTATCTAATTCATCGATAAGCTCATCGGTAAGACTGCCTTCGTAATAAGCATCGATCACCTTACGGTAAGCTCTTACTGCAGTCTGAACATAATCAGCATCGCGCATTCTTCCTTCGATCTTAAGAGAAGAAACGCCGGCATCAATTAAGTCCGCTACATAACGGATAGCACTTCTGTCCTTTGGTGAGATCAGGTGTCCGCTGTTAAGGATCTTATCGTTGCTTGTTAATTCGTATGTCTGTCTGCAGGGCTGTGCGCACAAGCCTCTGTTACCGGATCTTGTACCGCTCTTATTCATCGCTGAGAACAGGCACAGACCTGAAGTACAGATGCAAACTGCACCATGCACGAATACTTCCGTCTCGATACCGATCTTACTTGCTGCACATGTCCTGTCAGCAATCTCCTTTAATGACAATTCTCTGGGAAGAACTACTCTTGTAAATCCTCTTCCCTTTAAAGCCTTGATGCTGTCCTTATCAAACACATTCATCTGAGTTGAAGCATGAAGAGGGATTGAAGGATACTTCTCGTGAATCTTATTGGCAAGGCCCTTGTCCTGAACAAGGATCGCGTCTACGCCCACGTTATAGGCTTCGCATGCTATCTCAACAGCCTCATCAATCTCGTTATCGTCAACAAGTGTATTAAGCGTAAGGTGAACCTCTGTTGATCTCTCGTGTGCATAAGAACAGCACTCTGCAAGATCTTCCATAGTGAGGTTATTCGCATTCATGCGCGCATTATAAAGATCGATGCCGCAGTATATTGCATCAGCGCCGGCATCAACTGCCTTAATGAAAATGTCTTTGTTTCCGGCAGGTGCCAGCAGTTCAATTCTCTGTCTCATTAGCCAAAAGCTCCATCGGTGTAGGTTCGGGTCTGTCTTTCTCTTCCTCGATGTTCACCTTCTGCTGATAGTACATGAGTTCAGTCTTGATATTGGAATTCTCGTCTTTTAACGTAAGTATTCTGTCGCACGCATCTATTAAAGCGAGCGCATTGATCTTGGAATTCGGAAGTCCCGGATTGTTTTCCTTGGTATTACTTAAAATATCATTAGTCAAAGCTGCGATCTTTCTGATCCTTGCTTCACTTATGTTCTCTGTGCATCCGAGAAGATACATATTGCCGTTGATCTCTACAGAAACCCTCTTGGATTCTCTCTTCTCTTCAACGGGAGCTTTCTTAAGCTTCTCTCTTTTTGCAATCTTCTCATCAAGTGTGGGCTTGGGCTGTTCCCTGGTTACTTCTTTGCTCATCCCTTTATATCTTTGCTCATAATTAGCCATCAAAGGAAGATCTTCAACTGTCGTCTTGGAGGACGAAGCCTTCTTCTTCATTGACTTATCAGAATATTTACTCATTATGCTCTGGGACGATTTCTTCATCTTTCACCTCTTAGGCCTTCACACTTCTATCTATTATAGCATTATAAAGCTCAATAAACTTCGAGGGCTCAATCTGTTCCGCCCTTACGTTCAAAGGAAGTCCGATACTCTCGAGAACCTCCCCCGCTTCCTTGATATTATTCACAAGCTTCTTTCTTCTCATGGCAAAAGCTCTGTTAATGAACTTAACAAATCCCTTGGGTATATCCGTCCCGCCATTGGTAAGGCTTATGACGCAGGATGTGGTATTAGGCGCCGGTATAAAGCAGTTTCTGGGAACATCGAACTCATGTCTTGCTTCGCCGTAAAGACTTACAAGCACAGATAAAGGACCGTACTGCTTGGTCTCAGGCTTTGCCATGATTCTTGCGAGCGCGTCCTTCTCCACCATGAACACCATCTTCCTCGCATTACCGCACTCATCGAAAAGCTTCTTCATGATATCCGTCATGACGTAATAAGGAAGGTTACTTACGACAACATTCATCTTATCTGCACCGTAATCACTAAGCTTAAGAAAATCAGATGAGATGACATTAGCCTTAAGGCCTAATTCATCCTTAAGAAACGAAGCAAGACGCTTATCGATCTCAACTACGGTAAAGTCATCCGTAAGTTCGGATATGGGAAAAGAAATGCTTCCCAATCCGGGACCGATCTCAAGAACTTTATCATCCTTACCGATCTCACAAAGGTCCACGATATTGGAGATTATTTCTTCATCACACAAAAAGTTTTGCCCGAATTTTGATTCGGGCATAAAACCTTTTGAACTTATGATATCAAGTCTGTCCTGAAGCATTATCAGAGGAAGTACTCAACACCGGACTCGAAGATCTTCTGATCCTTGAAGCCGGGGATGTTCTTCGCAAGATCGTCATCGTAACGCTCAGAGTGACCCATCTTACCGAAGACTCTTCCGTCAGGTGAAAGGATACCCTCGATAGCACAGTCGGAACCGTTCGGGTTAAAGTCTGTCGTTACTGCAGGAAGTCTCTGGTCATCTACGTAGCATGTAGCGATCTGACCGTTGGCAGCAAGTTCTCTTATGATCTTATCGGAAGCTACGAATCTTCCCTCACCGTGTGATACGGGGATTGAGAATACATCGCCTGTGTTTACCTTGGAAAGCCAAGGGCTGTTATTGGACATGATCTTTGTATTTACATACATGCTCTGGTGACGTCCTACGTTGTTGAATGTCAATGTAGGATCCTCTTCGCTTAACTCCTTGATGTCACCGTAAGGAACAAGACCCAACTTAATGAGAGCCTGGAAACCGTTACAGATACCGAGCATAAGACCGTCTCTGTTAAAGAGGAGATCTCTTACAGCTTCAGTTACGTACTGGTTTCTGAATGCTGCTGCAAGGAACTTTGCAGAACCCTCAGGCTCGTCACCTGCGGAGAATCCGCCAGGGAGCATAATGATATTGCTGCCGTTGATCTTAGAAGCCAAAGACTTCAATGAATCTGTGATAGCCTCGGAAGTTCTGTTTCTGATAACGAATACTTCAGGATCTGCACCAGCCTTCTCGAAAGCTCTTGCCGTATCGATCTCACAGTTAGTACCCGGGAATACAGGGATAATAACCTTAGGCTTAGCACCCTTAAGAACTCCGGGAGCAGCCTTGAATGTCTTATCGGACTTGAACTCTTCAATCTTCATCTTCATGTTGCCTTCATTTGCAAATGTCGGGAAGATTCTCTCGAGCTTGCCTGCGAAGCTGATCGTTGCAGCACCGGCAGAGAGCTCTTGACCGTTATAAGTGAACAGTCCTCTCTGGTTTGTTGTACCCAAGTATTTGCCGCCTGTCATAAGGATCTTATCGATTGCATTAGCATCATTAGGAACAGCTACTATAACTGCACCGAATGTTCTTGAGAACAACTCTTCCTCAGTAAGCTTGGAATCAAAGTCAAATCCCAAAGCATTACCAAAGCACATCTGAGCAACTCTTGCAGCTACACCTGCACCTCTTACTACTGCAGCATTTACAAGCTCACGGCGTGACTGGAGTTCCTTCAAAGCCTTGAATACACGAAGAACGTGATCCTTCTTGTAGAAGCCCTTGCCGTTACGAGCAACCTTGATGAGGTAAAGCTTCTGGTTGGCAGACTTAAGTGTTGCAGTAACGATCTTATCTGTAGTAGTCATTCCTACTGCGAAGGAAACGAGCGTCGGAGGTACATGGATGTCGTTAAATGTACCGCTCATTGAATCCTTACCGCCGATGGAAGCAGTACCGAAGTCGAGCTGTGCCTGGTA
>CAMJGB010000048.1 GCA_946405115.1 uncultured Clostridia bacterium
TAACGATCCCGATAAGATCGTTATCGCTCAGATCGCTCCTGCTATCAGAACAGCATGGGGTGAGGAGTTCGGTATGGATCCTAAGGAGGCGACAGTCGAGAGACTTGCTTCTGCACTTAAGATCATGGGATTCAACTACGTATTCGATACAAACTTCACAGCTGACCTTACGATCATGGAAGAGGGAAGCGAGTTCCTCGACAGACTTGCTAACAAGAAGACAGCTAAGCTTCCTTTGTTCACATCATGCTGCCCCGGTTGGGTTAGATTCATCAAGTCTCACTACCCTGAGTATGTAGACAATCTTTCCACAGCTAAGTCACCTCAGCAGATGTTCGGCGCTATTGCTAAGAGCTACTACGCTGATATCCTCGGCGTTGATCCTTCCAACATCTACTGCGTATCCATCATGCCTTGTCTTGCTAAGAAGCACGAGTGTGCTATCCCTGCAATGAACGATGCATGCGGCGATCCTGACGTAGACGTTGTACTTACAACAAGAGAAGTAGACAGACTCATCAGATCCGAGTATATCGATCCTACATCCATCGAGGATGTTGCTCTTGATCTCCCTCTCGGAATCGGTAGTGGTGCCGGTAATATCTTCGGTGCTACAGGCGGCGTTATGGAAGCTGCTTTGAGAACTGCTTACAACATCGTAACCGGTTCTAACCCTGATCCTGATGCATTCAAGGATGTAAGAGGACAGGACGGCTGGAAGGAAGCTTCCTTCGATATCAACGGCACAACACTTAAGGTTGCTGTTGTTAATGGCCTCGGCAATGCTGACAAGCTCCTCAAGGCTCTTAAGGCCGGCAAGGTAAGCTACGACTTCATCGAAGTAATGGCATGTCCCGGCGGATGTGTCGGTGGCGGCGGACAGCCTATCCACGACAACTGCGAGATGGCACCTGAGCGTGCACCTGTACTCTATGCCCAGGATAAGGAAAGTACTCTCCGTTTCTCACACGAGAATCCCTCCATCACGGCTGTATACAAGGATTACCTCGGCAAGCCTTTGTCAGAGAAGTCACATCATCTCCTGCATACAGATCACCACGCATGGAAGATGCCGAACGAGTAAGTTCGTAAGTTAAAACACAGAAATAAAGCCTTCGCGAATCAGCGGAGGCTTTATTCATGTTCGATTGTAAGATTGATCACTCACCAATTACGATGTCATCCGAATCAACTGTGAATCCGATATTCTGCCAATCCGAACGATGGATGGAGAAGTTGATCGTAACGGTTCCGTTGTCTGAGAGTGATCCTGATGATCCTGCAGTGATTACACATCTGTCCTGCTCGAAGGATGCCGATGTTCCGCTTACTTCAGAATACTGTCCTGAAGACGACGTCATGCCTGCATGATAACAGTCAAATACGAGGCTTCCTGTGTCTTCGATAAGTAGGCTGATCTCGATGTCTGAAAGTGAGATTGAATCGCCGCTTATGTTAGTGATATCCATAGATCCTGAGACGGAGTTGCCGCCGTTGCTGTCGTATCTGATGCTGACCTCAAGTTCATCGGATGATACGGATCCTGCTGAAGATCCGGAAGCTGAAGGTGCGGTTCCGCCTTCGCCTGAACCGGAACCCGAACCGTTTCCGGGAACTACTGTTGCACCTGCACCGGAGCCATCCTCTGTAGGCTCGCTTCCGTAAACGAGGACACCTCCTTCGTAAAGGCCGAGATATGTGCCGTCGTTATTTGCAAGTCCCGTGAATGAGAAGTCGTTGCTGTTATCCCAGATGTTCGAAGGTCCGATGAGTCTTGTCTGAACCTCGGACTTATACTGTGACTGTCCGCCCGGATAAAGTGAAGCATCATCGTAAACGATGGACAGATAGTAGATGTGGTTCTCTTCGTTCCAGACCTTAAGTCCGTCGATCCTTCCCGACTGCAGATAGTTGTTCGAGATCTGCACATCCGATGCATCGTAGCCTGCTTCGTAAAGCTCGGAAAGATCGATGAAGTATCTAAGCTCGAGATCAGTAGCGGCTCTTGCGGGCCATGCTGTCATGTCATAGACGATAGTCTTTATCTCGATGAAGCCTTCGCCCTGAGCGTTGATGGATGCCTCAACCGTGTACTCCTGCTCAACGGGCTCGACTGCGCCGAAGTCCACTCTTGTCTGTCCGTGATACTCGGAATACATCATGGCAAGAAGGCCCGTGAAGCCTGCGTTATAGTCGCATGCTACTTCGTTTGCCGTGTAGTCTGAAACCGTATCCGTGTAGTTGCCTGAAGCATCCGGTCCTCCTACGAGTGCACCGTACAATGTATGGCGGTGGGAAGAGGGTTCATTCATGTTGTCGCAGTAGGAGCCCTGCGCCGTTCTGTGGTGCGGGTGTTCGGGAGCATTCTCGCCGAAGCCTACAACATAAGATCTTCCGGATGAACCCAATGCGTAATTGCACTGTGATTCTGCGAAGCTCCAGTACTCTTCAGACTTGTCGGAAGGGCATGCATCGCATCTGCTGTATACGCATGCGATAAAGCCTGTCGTTGTTGCATATCTTAAAGATCCCCACGAGTCGAGCCATGCAAGACCGTCGGGAGTATATGTGATGTCGTTGCACCAGAAATCGAGGTGCTCTTCTACTGCGGATGTGTATGTCGAAGAACCCGTGATCTCCGCAAGAAGAACTGCGGCTCCGATGTGTACGTCATCCCAGCACATGGACCAGTCTGAGTCATGTCCTGCCTGTGAGTAGCAGCTCTCTGCGTTATCGAGGTAAGCCTCGTCGCCTGTTGCGATATAAAGCCACGCGCCTGCCCATGCGAGCTCATCGTAGAATCCGCTCCATGAATTGTAGAAACCGTTTGCTGCCGTGTAGCCTTCGTCGCTTCTCGTGGAGTCGGCAAACTCGTAGAGGCTCTCGGCATGCTCAAGACAAAGCGCACTGTACTCGGGATCGTACTCCTCGAAAACAATGCTCGCGGAGGCAAGTGCTGCGGCAGCCTCACCTGCTACGGCAGAACCGGGATTGCTTGAATCCACATAATAGCTCGGACGGTTCATCGTCATGACTTCGCAAGGTCCCCACCAGGAGTGGTCTGCATTTCCGTCTCCTACCTGATAGTAGTAAACGTCGTCCTCGGGATGGCACCTTATGAGGTAATCCGTAACCCATCTGATGTCGCCCAGGATATACTCGAGCTGACCTGATTCTTCGTAAGCTTCGGGGATCTCATATACGGACCAGGCAAGCATCGCTGCGGAATATGCCATGGGAAGATTAAACTTAACGTTGTCACCTGCGTCATACCATCCGCCAGTAAGGTCAAGTCCTGCATCGGCGCCGTCATCAAGTGCGCTGTCGCCTCTCCAGTTGCATCTCGTCTGCTCGGGAAGATCGCCTGATCTTTGAAGCTCGTAGAACAGAAGCGACATCTGCAAAGCTTCACCGTAGTTAAAGTCGCCGGTTCCCTCGATTCCTTCGTAACCGTTTCCTTCTTCGGTAAGGTTGCCGGTATCAATGGAAGATGAACCGAATGTCTGCGCGGACGGTTCGTAAGTGCCTGTCTCTGCCGTTGCCGTTCCTTCGGAAGATGTCTGTGATTCACCCGGTACGACGCCTGTTTCATCCGCAGGTTTTGCACATCCTGCGAGTATGGACAGACACAGAAAAACACTTAATAACTTAGCCTTCTTCATAATAGTAATCCTCATCTTCCTGATAAGCTTTGTTTTTGTCAGCGACCAGATTCTTGACCCACTTATATTTCTTGTAGTGAATAAATACTACGGGCAGCTTAATCATCTCGTCCAAGTTCAAAATGAAGTAAACCGCAAGCACGGGAAGATTAAGAACGAATGCTGCGATGAATCCTGCAGGTACGATGAATACCCACATCGTGATAGTGTCGCAGATGAATCCGAACTTCGTGTCTCCGCCTGCTGCGAATATTCCGCCGATGGTGGTCGAGTTGATCGATCTTCCGAGTATGTAATATGAGCACATCCAAAGCATGTACTTAAGGTATACCGATGCCTGAGGCGAGAGGTTAACAAGCTTAAGAACGATCGGCGTGGAAAGTGCTACGAGTATGCCTAATATTGCTCCGCTTATGATCGTGAGGTTTGTGATCTTGTTGCCGTATCTTCGGCCCTGATCAAGTCGTCCTGCACCAAGCTCGTTGCCGACTACGATGGCACCGCCGCTTCCGAGTGCATAGCAGAAGCAGGATACAAGATCCTTAACTACGGCTACGATCGCATTGGCAGCAGTAGCATCTGCACCTAAGTGGCCGATGACTACGGAGATCATGGTAAAGCCCACGCCCCATAAAAGCTGGTTAGCCATGAAGGGAGTGGAGTACTTCGAGAACTCGCGGCGGATGGGGCCGTCCGGGTGGAGTATGTATTTAAGTCGAAGCTTTACGCTGCATTTTCGAATTATTAGCCATGTGCATCCTAGGAATCCTTCAAGTCCGGAGAGCGTCGTTGCAAGAGCTGCACCGGCGGCTCCCATGCGGGGAAGTCCGAACAGACCGAAGATAAAGATTCCGTTTAAGATGATGTTTATGACTACCATTGAGATGCTTATCGCAGTGCTCTCGCGTACGAATCCCGTGTTCTTGAGAATGGCTTCGAATACCCATGCAAAACTCGTTAAGATGTACGAGAAACTTACTACGCGAAGATAGCTTATTCCGTTCTCGATAATAGCGGGTACGTCGGTGTATACACGCATGAGTCCAATAGGGAGGAAGAGTGCCATGAGGAAGAACAGGAATGCAACCGGTATTGTGAGCATTACGGCGTAGCCGAACAGCTTCTCGATGGATTTTTTATCACCCTTGCCCCAGTACTGCGCAGCGAACATGTTAGTACCTGCCGCGATGCCAAAAAGGAACAAGTTAAGAACGAACGTGACCTGAGTCGCGAGCGATACTGCTGACATTGCATCCTGATCCAATGCTACGAGCATGACCGCGTCGGAAATAGGTACGAGCGCGAACATGAAGTTTTGCAGTGTGATGGGGATGATCAGCGATACGAGTTTCCTCGTAAACTGGGGATCTTTCTTATTCATCGGTTAATGTTAGGATATCAGTTTCTATCCGTCAATATCCGAACTCCTGTGCCCAGTAGTAAGTGTAAGCGGCGTCACCGTTGTAGTAGAGAGCGAATCCGCAGGTTCTGTAATCGCCCAGGATGTTGGCTCTGTGTCCGGGAGATGCCCACCAGGAGTTGAATACTTCCTGTGCGGTTGACTGACCGCAGGCGAGGTTCTCGCCGTACATAAGGTCAGGGTCTACCGTCCACCAGTCGGAACCGTCAGGCCTTGTGTGGCTGAAGCTTGTAACGATCTCCTGCGCTCTTACTGCAGCATCTGCCGCAAGTCCGTTGCTCCATGAGAGAGGTTCAAGTCCGTTCTCTGCTCTTGCCTGGTTAACGAGGTTGAAAAGCTCGAGCATAGTAGGATCTGTAGGTGCTCTAACGGAAGATGCGGGAGCAGGTGTGGGTGTCGCTGTGGGAGCAGGGGTAGGTGTGGGTGTTGCCGTAGTTCCTGCTTCAGCGGGATCCGTTACTTCATTTGTCTCATCAGGCTCGGATACATCCGTCTCGTCGACAATAATATCGTCTTCTGATCTTGAGCCTTCGACGGGATATTCCGACTCATCCTTAAGAGCATTGTTCTCAGGAAGATGTTCGAAGAGACATGCGCTGTGTACAAAAGCCTCGTCTCCGTAGAAATCGATGATATACCAGTCGTTATCTTCGCATATGCCGAGCACGTGTACGGGACGGCCGTAGTACATACGACCTATGCTCTGGTAGTAAACGCCGGGACCTGTTCTGATAGAGAAATTCGATGCTGCATAAAGATCCATGCTGTGAGCATGATAAATAAATTCCGTATTGGATTCTTCGGCAGCTCTGGTTCCGAGGTAATTCGTCTGCTCGTTAGGCAGGAGGTTCTCGACAGTATCGGCTTCGACAGTAAAAATCTTGCTGCCCCAAGGGAACTTGAGCGGATTATCCTGATAGTACTTGTAAGACCACTGGCAGATAAGTGCCGCAAAAACAAAGACCATCGCAAGGATTGCGGTCTTCTTGCCAATGCTGTTGTTACTATTATTCTCTGACATCCTGATTATTCACCGCCCCGTTAAAATCAGTACCATGCTTATTATAAGTAGATAAATTGGGCGTGCGTTTAAAATAGCATAAACAAAGTGTAAACTTTGTTTTTGTCCGTTTGAGGGGTTATAATCGGGTGTGTATCAAACGTAGGAATCAGTGGGAGATAGAATAATGTCTGTTTTCAAGACACGACCGGCAGGACTTAAGATAATCATCGTAGGCGCCGGTAAAGTGGGAATGACACTCGTAGCTCAGTTAAGCCGCGAAGGTCATGATATAACCATCGTAGACAAGGATGCTGCCAAGATCAGCGACATTACTTCAACATACGATGTTATGGGCTGTGTCGGAAACGGCGCGAGCTACCTTACTCAGGTGGAGGCAGGCGTTAAGGATGCTGATCTCATAATTGCAGTTACGGAATCCGATGAGCTTAATCTGCTTTGCTGCACCATTGCCAAGCAATTCTCCGACTGTGCTGCCATCAGCAGACTTCGTAATCCCGATTATTCAAGAGAATCCAAGTATTTAAGAGATAAGCTCGGCCTTTCAATGATCATCAATCCTGATCTCGAAGCAGCCAAGGTTATGGCCCGAGTTATCTATCTTCCTGCCGCTTTGGAGGCGAGATCATTCGCGCACGGTCAGGCTCTTATAGTTAAGATCAAGATCCCCGAGGGGAATATCCTCGACAGGATGACCATAGCTGAGCTCGGTGCCAAGATCACAAACGACATCCTGATCTGCGGCGTAGAGCGTGACGGCAATGTGGTAATCCCGGGCGGTTCATTCGAGCTTTGTGCAGGCGATGTTATCACCATTGTTGCAACGAGTAAGGAGCAGCAGAGCTTCCTTAAGAGCATCGGTCTTGTAACCAACCAGGTTAAGAATGCGATGATCATCGGAGGCGGACGTTCTGCATACTATCTTTCCGATATCCTCATCAAGAAGGGAATCGGAGTAAAGATCATTGAGCAGAACCGCGAACGCTGTGAGAAGCTTAACGATCTTCTCCCTAAGGCAGTAATCATAAACGGTGACGGAACCAACACGGAGCTTTTGCTTGACGAAGGTATCGAGACCACGGATGCATTCATCCCTCTTACAGGTATCGATGAGCAGAATTCAATGCTGGCACTTCATGCGAAGAAGATATCTTCCGCGAAGCTTATCACCAAGATCAACAGAACCGGCTTTATCGACATCATTAACAGCTTAGATCTCGGAAGCGTGTTCTACCCGATGTTCATAACAGCTGACATGATCCTTGCTTATGTAAGAGCGAGGACGGCGGCTCCCGGAAGTAATATTGAGACCGTATACCATCTTTTCGATGCGCGTGCGGAAGCAATTACATTCAAGGTAACCGATGAGTCCAAGGTAACAGGCAAGCCCCTTAAGGATCTTAAGATCAAGGACAATACGCTCATTTCCTACATAGGTCATGAGGGAGAGGCTATCATTCCTACCGGTAATGACGTGATCTCCAAGGGCGATACCGTAATGGTAGTTACCATGCACACCGGATTCGACGATATAGGAGACATACTGGAGTAAGATATGAATTACCGGATGATAAGGTTCATTCTGTTCCAGGTAATGCGAATCGAGGGAGTTCTGATGCTCCTTCCGTGTCTCATATCCATAATCTATGGTGACGGCGAGGGTGCATATTTTGCAGGTGTAGCTGCATTCCTCATTGCTGCAGGTTTCATAGGATGCAAGTTCCTGCCCAAGAATCAGACTATCAATGTTAAGGAAGGTTACGTCTCGACAGGTCTGTCGTGGATCGTGTTGAGTTTCTTCGGATGTCTTCCTTTCTGGCTTTCAGGTGAGATCAGTTCTTTCACGGATGCTTTCTTCGAGACGGTTTCCGGTTTTACTACGACGGGAGCAAGCATCCTGTCCAATGTCGAAGAGCTGTCTCACGCCGCATTATTCTGGAGAAGCTTTACTCACTGGATCGGAGGCATGGGAGTACTCGTATTCCTTCTTGCATTGATCCCGATGAGCGGTGGTTCCAACATCAACCTCATGAGAGCCGAGTCTCCCGGACCTTCCGTAGGAAAGCTCGTTCCGAAGATGCGCTATACAGCGATCATTCTTTACGTAATCTACATGGTGATGACGATCCTTGAGGTTGTATTCCTCTTCTGCGGCGGACTTAATCTTTTTGATTCGTTCTGCCTTGCATTCGGTACTGCAGGTACGGGAGGATTCGCGGTAAGAAGCGACAGCTTCGAGAGCTACAGCATTTACATCCGCTGGGTAGTAGGAATCTTCATGCTTTTGTTCGGCGTAAACTTCAATGCGTACTACTTCATCCTGATGCGTCAGTTCAAGAAGGCTTTCTCCTTCGAGGAAGTCCGTGTGTTCGTTGCTATCGTAGCGCTTTCTACTGCAGCGGTATTCGCGAACATTATTCCTTTGTACGAGAATGGCATTATGGCTTTGACGGACGCTTTCTTCCAGGTAACTTCAATCGTATCGACAACGGGTTACTGCTCTGCGGACTTTGATCTGTGGCCTACGACATCGAAGTTCATACTGTGCTTCCTCATGTTCATGGGTGCCTGCGCAGGCTCCACGGGCGGCGGCGTTAAGGTATCAAGACTCATGATCCTCTGGAAGTCCGTCGTAAAGGAAGTTCAGTCCTATATCCATCCTAAGATCGTTAAGAAGGTTACGCTTGATAAGAAGGCGCTCGATAACGACGTTCTTAAGTCAACACACGTATTCCTTGCTACATACGTAGGCGTGTTCCTCGCATCGATGCTTATCGTGTCTTTGGAGAGCCGCGATCTCACTACGACATTCACGGCAGTTCTTGCAACGCTTAACAACATCGGCCCCGGTCTTTCCATGGTAGGTGCTACCTGTAACTACGGCTTCTTAAGCTTCGCTTCCAAGTGGACTTTGTGCTTCGACATGCTTGCGGGAAGACTTGAGCTTTTCCCGATACTTCTGCTGTTCGCACCGAGCCTTTACAAGAAGTGATGCCGGAGGCTTTTCGCCCTTCGAAAAGCTGTATTCCAAGCCCCTTTGCATGACACATAGATGCGTGTCTATATAAAATATTTTTTCTTTGACAGCATGCGTTCCCGCGTTTATGATTATGGACGTAAAGGGGTTCGTATAAAGAGATGGAATTATTTACTAGTATACTTGCGCTTCTGAGCGGTCTTGCGATCTTCATGTATTCAATGAAGATGACGAGCGGCGGCCTTGAGGCTGTTGCGGGAAGCAAGCTTAAAGGAGTTCTCCAGAAGCTTACGGATAACAGGTTTAAAGGTGTCGGTGTCGGCGCAGGTGTTACTGCACTCATTCAGTCTTCCACAGCCGTTACCGTTATGGTAATCGGATTCGTAAACGCAGGCCTTCTTAATCTCCATCAGGCTTTATGGGTAATCATGGGTGCCAACATCGGTACCAATATCACATCACAGTTGATCGCATTCGATATCGGTGAGTTCGCTCCGATCCTTGCCGTAGTCGGTGTATTCGTAGTTATCTTCACAAGAAACAAGAAATTCAAGAACATAGGTGAGATCGTTACCGGATTGGGCTTCATCTTCATTTCGATGAATATCATGAAGGATGCGATGGCTCCTTATGCTTCCGATCCGAGACTTACAGGACTTCTGTCCAGAATGGACAACCCGCTTCTCGGTATCCTCGTAGGAATCATATTCGTTAACATCATCTCAAGCTCAGCAGCTTCCGTCGGTGTCCTTCAGGCTTTGGCCATGGCTTCCGCAGGTGCAGCTGCAGGAGCAGGCGTAATTGACCTTGAGCATGCGATGTACATCATCATGGGTTTCAACATCGGTACTTGTGTTACCGCATTGCTCTCATCCATCGGAACAACAAAGATGGCGGTAAGAGCTGCCCTCATGCACTTGTTCTTTAACGTCATCGGCACAGTCCTCTTTACGGTAGCGTCATTATTCCTTCCCATCGCACATTGGGTGGAATTGCTGTCACCCACTGACGTTGCAAGACAGCTTGCTAACTTCCACCTCGTATTTAACCTCGGAGGAACATTATTGCTCCTTCCTGCGGGTGACCTCATCGTTAAGCTTGTAAATCTTGCAGTTCCCGGAGACGAGTCCGAGAAGGAGGGACAGCAGTATCTTAAGTACTTAACTCCTGCGATGCTTCGTCCCGAGTTTCAGATCGCCGGTTCTTCCGTCTATACAACTGCAGTTACCAATGAGGTAAAACGTATGCTCGAGAAGGCTGCTGAGAATGTATCCAGAAGCTTAAGAGCAGTACTTGATAACGACGATAAGATTCAGGAAGAAATCAACGAGAATGAGGAGTATATAGACTATCTCAACAAAGAGATCTCTTACTACATCTCACACTGCCTTACTCAGGAGCTTACTGAGGAAGAGGCCATGACATATTCTTCTTTGTTCAAGATCACGGGTAACATCGAGAGAATGGGCGACCATGCAACCAATATCGCAGGCTATGCGAACATGCTCCAGAACAAGGGGCTGAAGCTTTCAGAGATCGCGAGAGCAGAGGTTGAATCCATGATCGAGATCATCGAGAAGACGGTTAAGATCCTGACTCATAACGACGGTGATGACATACATGTAAGAGTTGCCAAGGCCGAGCAGAAGATTGACGACATGACTGATCAGTACAGACTTAATCAGCTCGACAGAATGAAGACTGGTATCTGTAACGGTGAGGCATGCGTAATCTATTCTGAGATGCTTACGGATTTTGAAAGATTAGGCGACCATATGCTTAATATCGCCGAGGCACAGGAGTTGGTTCCCGAGCCCATAGTTACACCGGCACGTAAGAAGGCAAAGAATGAAAAACAGGCTTAATGTAGTTCTATTCGAACCCGAGATTCCTCAGAACACGGGAAACATCATGAGAACCTGCGTAGCAGCAGGATTTGAACTGCACCTTATTAAGCCTTTGGGTTTTGATATCGATAACCCAAAGTTTCGAAGATCCACCACCAATCACATCACATGGGCGGACTATACGCTCTACGAGAATTACGAGGACTTTAAGTCCCGTAATGAGGGCGAATATTATTTCATGACAAGGTATGGCAAAGTGCCGCCTTCGGACATTGATTTTAAGGCTGTTCCCGAAGACCGCAACATCTATCTTATCTTCGGTAAAGAGAGTACGGGAATTCCCAAGGAGATACTGAAGGATCATCTCGACAGATGCTTCAGGATTCCCATGGCTGAA
>CAMJGB010000049.1 GCA_946405115.1 uncultured Clostridia bacterium
TTTTTCGCTGAGGGCAAAAGAAAACGCCCTCAACAGAATTGCTTCTGTCAAGGACGAATAATTACATTATCCGCGGTGCCACCTTGATTTACGGGTTACCGTACACTTAAGCAGGATACCATCATATCCCCGGCCTTTAACGGTGCCTGCCGTCACAGCATTTGACTGCGCCCTCAGCGGTCCATTTGATAATCCGTTTCCTACCTGACTCTCAGCACCACAGGCTCTCTGTAAAGGCGTTTATTATCTTTATCTCCGCATCAACGGTTTGCTTTATGGCGGTAATTTACCACAGTAAAGTGTGGTTTGTAAATAGGTTATTGGGCATCTTGGGGCTTTTGGGGGCCTATCCCGGCAAAGTCACTACCCTAAGTAACTACCTAAAGTGGCATTTCGAGGGCAAAAAGGTAGTGACTTTCCGGCCAAGAGGTTTATTTTTGTCGAAATTTGTCGAAAATTGTAGAAAATTGTCGGCAATATAGGGGTTCCAAAGCTGATATGCTTTGCTTATGAATGAGAAGAAAGTTTTGCAATTGAAGATATCGTGTCTAATTCACAAGATCAGTAAACTGCCAAGAGGGTGGATTGGCACCTTTCGTGGTATGGACTCAGTTGTCATCTACTATGACCCTAAGAATCCAAAAGTATCAAATAGAAGCAGACGCAGATATACACTCACAAGCAAATGGGGAACCGCTTACAAGGAAGGAATCACTAGAAGAAAAATCGCTGAGGCGAAGTTGGAAAAGCTCAATGCCGAGTGGGCGAGTAACTATAAAGGGGCGCCGGAGATTATCGAGTTTCCGCTTAGGAGAACCAGATTCCTAGGGATTCTGCCTAAGCATTTCTTTGAGGCAAAGCCAAATCAGAATAAGTACGAGATCAAGAATCCTATCTATTACAAAGACCAGATTCTAAGATCAAAAAACGAATTGCTGGCCGTACAAACGGTCGAGTCGATGGGTTTTATGTGGAAGGCCGAGATTGAGTTTAGATTCGGGAAATATTTATTCTACCCAGATGTGGTCTTCTACGTAGATTACATCGATAAGGTTATTGCTCTGGAATTAGACGGAATGATGGAGAAGGATGAATACTATGAACACGCCGAGGAAAGAAGGGCCAAATACATAAAGGCCGGATTTGTTGAGAACAAGGATGTGATCTTCTTCAGGATAAGTAACGAGAATGATTTCAATCTCGAAGATCTGAAAGCAATGATAAAATCCGCCATCGAAAGGAACGCGGCGGATATATTTGAAAGAGAAGATTTCTATGTTTGATTAAGACTGACCGCCCAAGAGTACGTAGAGGAGGCGGTAAAGTTCAGCGGCATCTTCGAGGGAGAGATTGACGCAGGCGCTCATCTTCTTCGGGACATCGAGGCACTGTTCTCTTAGGTCAAAACCCTTCTGGGTGAGCTTAACAATTACAACTCGCTCATCTTCAGAACTTCTCTCTCGGGTAAGATAGCCCTGCTGCTCAAGTTTCTTGAGCATGGGAGTAAGAGTCCCGTTATCAAGGAAAAGTCTTTTGCCCAAGTCGCCGACAGACATTCCGTCCTGCTCCCAAAGCGCCATGAACGTAATGTACTGCGTGTATGTTAAGCCGATCTCAGAGAGGATCGGAGTGTAAAGACTCACGATCTCTCTTGATGCTGCATAAAGAGGAAAGCAAAGTTGATTGTCTAACTTAAGTGCTTCGTACTTATCCTTCTTCTTTGCCATTAACGAGATCCCCCACTGCCTTGTAAACTGCCTTCATGTCTTCGGAAGGCTCGAATCTTCTGACTACATTACCCTCACGGTCAACGAGGAACTTCGTGAAGTTCCACTTGATATCAGGATTGGTCTTGTAGTTCTTGTCGATTGTCTTAAGCATAGCACTCATTGCCAAAGTTTTGGGGCCTTTTCCGAATCCCTGGAAGCCCTGCTGAGTCTTAAGATAAGTGTAGAGGGGGAGTTCATTCTCACCGTTGACATCAGACTTCTTCATCTGGGGGAACTTGGTGTTGTACTTAAGGACGCAGAAATCATGAATCTCGTCGTCTGTTCCGGGGGTCTGTCCTGCGAACTGGTTGCAGGGAATATCGATAACCTCGAAGCCCTTGTCATGGAATTCCTCATACATCTTCTCGATGGGCTCGTAGTGCGGTGTGAAACCACAGCCTGTTGCCGTGTTAACGATGAGCATAACCTTGCCCTTGTATGCATCGAGCTTCAATTCTTCGCCGTTAGTCATGGGTACTGAGTAATCGTAAATAGTCATGGTGGTGGTCTCCTTGTAGTCTTATTTGATACGATTATATTTGATGCAATATATTCTGTCAAGCCAGGTATTTGTATTAAGATATTCCCATGGAGGATTGACACTATGATCAAAGTCTACTGTTATGAGAGATGTACAACATGCGTTAAAGCCATAAAGTGGCTCACTACACACAATATCGAGCACGAAGTAATCGATATAAAAAGTGCCCACCCTGACGAGCAGACACTTCGTGAATTACATAAGTTAAGCGGTCTTCCTCTTAAGCGTTTCTTCAACACCAGCGGTCAGAAGTACAGACAGCTTGATCTGTCCAACAAGCTTCCTTCCATGAGCGAAGACGAGCAGTACAAGATCCTCGCCTCCGACGGCATGATTGTTAAACGTCCTCTGGTCGTAGGAGACGGCTTCGTCCTCACAGGCTTCAAGGAAGCCGAGTGGACTAAGAAACTTCTTTAATAGATAGTCTTTATCTCCTCTACCCCGCACATCTTCTTGAACTCCTCGATGTCGGAGTCAGTTTTGATGAGCATTACGTCGCGGTAGCGGCCGCCGTTGATCTCCATGAAGCCGGCGGTCTTCTCGCCCGTGCAGATGCTGCTCTTTATGACGGGGACTTCGGTAGATTTATCGTAAGTCAGCTTGTTACTGTTCTTCTTAAAGCCAAACATCTGATATCACCTTCGTTAACTCATCGTCGGTCTTAACGACATAATCCGGAATTGCACCCGGCACCGGCAACCCCCTGCGGTTGATCCATATCGCATGCCAGCCGGCATTAAGCGCGCCTTCGATATCGTGCTTATAGGAATCGCCGATCATCCAGATATCTGACGGCTTAAGATTCAACCGTTCTTCCATCATGCGGAATATCCTGACATCAGGCTTCGACACGCCGACATCGCCTCCGACTATTACCTTCTCTCTCGGTATCCAGTGCACTAACCCGAGAGTGTCGAACTTACGCCACTGGTGAGACGACTTACCTGCGGTCAGCACGCCGATAATAAGTTCGGAATTCGCGGTAAGCTTATCAAAGACACCCTTCATATCAGCACTTAAACTTATATGACTCTGTGAATCATAGTAAGCCCGAGCCGCATTAAGGCCGTCGCCTTCACTAGCAGGAAGACCTAACGCCTTAAATGTCTCATCATATCGCCAGCCGTTACACTCGAGGGTCGTTATCTTACCCGCCTCAAGATCCGGTGTATTGATATCACTCTTCTCATAGAAGACACGAACAAATTCGTTCTTATCGCGGACCTTCACACCAAGAACATCTTCAGCCGCCTTGGTAAATAAGTCCTGGCGGTTGTAGAGTGTGTCATCTATATCAAATACGATTCCGGTCATTATCAGAAGTTGATAACCTTCGGAGCTTCAGTGAATGAAGAGAATGTAGCAGTAGCGTTCTTGAAATAAAGAACTTCAGTATTATCGTCAGTTGCAGAATACATACCCTTAAGTGTCGGATAGTTATCGAGCATGTGCTCCTTAGCCTCTACCCTGTCGTCTCTTACAAGTTCGCCTGCGATTCTAAGCCACTTGCCGTCCTTGAATGCACAGATCTCAACCTTGGGATTAGCCTGGATCTGCTTGCTGACGGACTTAACCTTACCTGTCTGGATGTAAAGCTTATCCTCGAAGATATCAACCGTACCGAACGGTCTTACTCTCGGCTGATCGCCTTCAACAGTTGCAAGATAGTAAGTCTGGGCTTCTTTTAAGAATTCATATACTTCGTTCATGGTAATTACCTCCGATTTATCTATTTTACACTCAAGTCACTACCCAAAGTAACTACCCATTTGGCCATTTCAGGGGCAAAAAGGTAGTGACTTCCGTGATATAATCCAAATCGTTATGAATTTAAGAGAATTAAAAATCGGCCAGTCGGCCAAGATACTTTCAGTAGGCGGAGAAGGTGCATTAAGACAGCATTTCCTCGATATGGGTGTAATCCCCGGAGCGGAGATCACCCTGATAAAGCTCGCCCCCATGGGCGATCCGATGGAACTTCTTATCCACGGATATGAACTCACATTAAGACTTTCAGAGGCCGAGAAGATCGGCATCGAACTCATCGAAAAGACTGAGGACACCCAAAAACAGCAAAAAGTGCTCCCGAAGACTGAGCACCCGGGTCTCGGTGAGGAAGGAAGATTCCACCCGAAGGGAACCGGCAACCCGCTCCCTGATGGAACCAAGCTCACCTTCGCACTCGTAGGTAACCAGAACAGCGGTAAAACAACCCTGTTCAACCAGCTCACGGGTTCTAACCAGCACGTTGGTAACTTCCCGGGAGTTACCGTCGACAGGAAGGACGGTGTCATCAGAGGATATCCCGAGACACTCATCACAGACCTTCCCGGAATCTATTCCATGTCGCCTTTCACGAGCGAAGAGCTCGTATCGAGAAACTTCGTATTAAACGAGAAGCCCAAGGCGATCATTAACATCGTCGATGCAACAAATATAGAAAGAAATCTATATCTTACGATGCAGCTCATCGAGATGAACGTCCCGATGGTAGTTGCTCTTAACATGATGGACGAGCTTCGCGGCAACGGCGGAACTGTCGACGTCAACTCGATGGAGAAGATGCTCGGCGTTCCGGTAGTACCTATCTCCGCTGCCAAGAACGAAGGTGTAGACGAGCTTATAAGACACGCCGTCCACATCGCCAAGTATCAGGAGAAGCCTGTCCGTTACGACTACTGCAGCCCTGAAGATAACGGCGGTGCCGTACACAGAGCATTCCACGCAGTAAGCCATCTCATTGAAGATCACGCCAAGAGAGAAGGACTCCCCTTCAGATTCGCGGCAGCAAAACTCCTCGAGGGAGACAACACGATCGCAGAGCAGTTAAAGCTTGAGCAGAACGAGAGTGAGATGCTCGAGCACATCATCCTCCAGATGGAGAATGAGCGCGGTCTCGACAAGAGTGCAGCAATGGCCGAGATGAGATTCTCGTTCATAAGCAGAGTCTGCAGCGCCTGCGTGATCAAGCCTCACGAGAGCCGTGAGCATATGAGAAGCCGTAAGATCGATGAGGTGCTGACCGGCAAGTACACGGCCATCCCGTTCTTCATCCTTATCATGGCGGCGGTATTCTATCTGACATTTTTCCTCATAGGTCCGTTCCTTCAGGATCTCCTTGCAGCAGGAATCGATCTTCTTAAGGACCTCACCGCAAGAGGCATGGCAGCAGCTAGCGTCAACGAAGCTATCCAGAGCCTCATACTCGACGGAATCTTCGAGGGTGTGGGAACTGTCGTAAGCTTCCTCCCCATCATCATACTCATGTTCTTCTTCCTCTCGATGCTTGAAGACAGCGGTTACATCGCGCGTGTCGCTTTCGTTATGGATAAGCTTCTGCGTAAGATGGGCCTTTCCGGAAGAAGTATCGTGCCGATGCTTTTGGGCTTCGGATGCACGGTACCCGCAGTCATGTCCACGAGAACCCTTCCAAGTGACCGCGACCGCCGCATGACGATCCTTCTTACACCCTTCATGTCATGTACGGCGAAGCTTCCCATCTACGGTTTCTTCGTAAGCGTTTTCTTCCCGGGTTACGCATGGCTCATCATCACTGGCCTGTACCTGTTCGGTATCGTGATGGGTATACTCATCGCATTCGTATTTAAGTCGACACTATTCAAGGGCAAGGCTGTGCCTTTCGTAATGGAGCTTCCGAACTACCGTGTCCCGAAGTTTAAGAACGTGAGCCAGCTTTTGTGGGAGAAGACAAAGGACTTCCTGCAGAGAGCCTTCTCCGTAATCCTCATCGCGACTATCGTAGTCTGGTTCTTAAGTAACTTCGACTTCGGATTTAATCTCGTAACAAGCTCACACGACAGCATCCTTGCTTCCATCGCAGGAATCCTCGTGCCCATAATGAAGCCGATAGGTCTCGGCGACTGGCGTATCGTAACGTCACTCATAAGCGGCTTCATGGCAAAGGAAAGCGTCGTATCCGTAATGGAGACTTTATTCGCAGACGAGCTCACATCTTTGGGCATCGCATCTGCGGTATCAATGCTCGTCTTCAGCCTCCTCTACACACCGTGTGTTGCAGCAGTTGCAGCCATCAGAAGAGAGATGGGCGGCAAGTGGGCAGTTACGGTCGTCGTATGGCAGTGCGCTCTTGCATGGGTCGCAGCATTCGTCATCAGAGGCATCCTTATCCTCTGCGGCATCGCTTAAGCCATGAATTTCTGGGACATCGTAATCTTAGCCATAATCGCACTCGCAGTAGTATTCGCGGTGCTTACATTAATCAGGAAAAAGGATTCCGGTTGCCACGGCTCATGCTCCGAATGTTCGAAGTACACAGGCTGCTCCAAGAAACAGCAATAATTCTCAATAATTCGCTATAATTAGGGAAGAATTATTCTTCTTAGGAGCACTCTATGTCGACGAATGAGCCCACACGACAGGAAAAGAAATTCGACTTATGGGAGCGCAAGCTTCTTGATCTCACCACACGCAATGCTCTTCTTAACACGAAGGTTAAGGGCAAAACGGTACCGGTCTTCGTTAAGTCCGCAAGCGACATCGAAGACAACCTCTCAAGCGACAAAGAGTACGCGATAATCTCACGTAACGCGGCAGGCCAGAGCGAGGCCACGGAAGAGGCTCCCTCTGCACCTTTGATCCCTGCCAAGGAATATGAGATTGAAGACCTCGTTGACACGGCAAGCTTCGACGAAGTGCTTACAAAAGGCATCGACGGCGGTACGCTTTACTCCTCTCTTGCGGAGAAGGATCTCGACGACAGACTTAAGTATCTTTACAGAACTTCCAGGGTCGCAGCAGAAGATGACGGCTCCGGCACGCTCTTCCTCGCATGCGGCTTTCTTAAATGGACGGAAGACAACAAGGAGCAGCCCTGTTACGCGCCGATAGTGCTCGTGCCCGTTGAGCTTAAGAGGAAGTTCGGCGTGGGCAAGTACGTCATGCAAAAGTCTGACGACGACGCTTCCGTTAACATCACGCTTCTCGAGAAACTTCGAAAAGACTTCGACCTCATCACAAGCGAACTTGAAGGCGACGTTCCCCAGGATAATTCCGGAGCTGACGTTAAGGGTGTATTCAAGACACTCGAGGCAATAGTAGCGCTTCACAAGGACTGGAAGATAATCGATGCATGCGTTCTCGGCATGTTCTCTTTCTCGCAGTTTGTCATGTGGAATGACCTTCACAATCACAGAGAAGAGATCGCAGCAAACAAGATCGTAAAGAGCCTTCTCGACGGCGAGCTTTCATGGGACTATGAGGACATGGAAGGTAAAGCCAAAGGCTTTAATGACGAAGGTTCAATCTACCTTCCGATATCAGCAGACAGCTCGCAGGCATATGCGATAAAGCGCGCAGGCGAAGGCGCAAGCTTCGTGCTTCACGGCCCTCCGGGAACAGGTAAGTCACAGACGATCACATCCATGATCGCAAATGCGATCGCGAATAATCAGAAGGTGCTTTTCGTTGCGGAGAAGAAGGCCGCACTTGAAGTAGTTTATTCAAGACTTAAGAAGATCGGACTTGATCCTTTCTGCCTTGAGCTTTATTCCAACAAGATCGCCAAGGGATACATAAGCGACCAGCTTAAGGCCGCGATGGAGGTGCGTCTTAACATGACCTCCGAAGGCGATTACGAGAAGGCACTTGCAGACATAACGGCAAGGCGCGCAGAACTCGATGCTTATTCGAAGGCACTTCTTACAAGAACCGAGAGCGGATATACGCTTTACGAGCTTCTAAGTATCTACGCAGACAACGAGGATGCGCCCGAGATCACGCTCGAGGACGGATTCGAGAACGGTCTTACAGAGGACCGCATCAATGCTTCCAAGGCTGCTATAGGAGAGTTCCTCGCATCAGGAAGCGGAATGTCCGGCGTGCTTCCTTACGTTAAGGCAACTGAGTACAGCCAGGACACAAAGATCAAGCTTAAGGGCGAACTCGATGAGCTTTCTACAGCGGCTGATAATGTAATAACAACAGCTTCTGCAGTAAGCGCTTCTTACCCGAATCTAAGTGCAGGCGTAAACATCGCTTCCGCACATAAGGCAGCAGCCATTATCGGCAACTTCTTCAAGGCAAGATCTTCCATCCTTCAGACATGGGATGCACAGATCCTCACAAAGGATCCGGACCAGCTTAAGGCAGCCTTTAACGAAGCTAATTCCAAGTGGGGACCGTTCAAGTCTTCAGCGATCAAGAAGGTCTACGCAAGCATCAGTTCATTCGATAAATCAGGCAGCGCGAAGGATGATCTCGGCAAGCACATAGACACACTCTGTGACTACAAAAATGCATTCACTGCTTTGGGCTTTAACACAGCGGCAGGAATCCCCGAGATCCTCCCCGCTTTCACGACTTCGCTCACCGAATTCGACGAAGTGGCATCGAAGGTTAACTCACGTCTCGGAATAGCTGAAATTGCACCCGACTCACAGGCAGGATTTGATAAGGTTCAGACCATCGTTAATGACATAAGGATCAACGAAGCTAAGATCCGAGATAAGACCATACTTAACCATGCGGCAGAAAGCTGCAGCACGTTAAAGCTCGGTTTAGTAGTAAACGCTTACGAGCAGGGAATCGTGAACGAGGGCAACATCGTGAATGCTTTCGACAGAGCATGGAGCGTGCTTCTTATCTGCAAGATGATCGACGGCAATGAAGTGCTTCGTAACTTCAGCGGCAAGGTCTACAAGGAGAAGATCTCTCAGCTTCGCAAGATGAGCGATGAGTTCACGAAGCTTACTCAGCAGGAAATCGCACTAAAGGTAGCAAAGACGTCCTTCGAGATGAGAAACAACAAGGACAATGCCAACGCATCGTCAGGACTCGGCAAGCTCTCACGTGCCATCAAGGGCAGATGCCGCGGAGTCTCCATAAGATCGCTGTTCAGGGAAGTTCAGGAAGTAATCCTGAAGCTTACTCCCTGCGTGCTCATGAGCCCGATGTCGGCAGCGCAGTTTATCGCTCCTTCAATGGATCCGCTGTTTGATCTCGTTATCTTTGATGAGGCGAGCCAGCTTCCCACAAGCGAAGCCGTAGGCGTTCTTGCAAGAGGTAAGAATGCGATCATCGTAGGCGACCCGAACCAGATGCCTCCGACGACTTTCTTCAGACTTCAGGTCAATAATACGGACACTGAAGATTACGATACGGAAGACCTCGAGAGCATACTCGACGACTGCCTTGCTGTAGGCATGCCGCAGTCAAGACTTTTGTGGCACTACAGAAGCCGTCACGAGAGCCTCATCACGTTCTCTAACAGATCTTTCTACGACAGTAAGCTCTACACATTCCCGTCAGTCGACGACCGATCCTCAAGAGTAACTCTTGTTAAGTGCGAGGGCTCGTTCGACAGCGGCAAGTCGAGAACGAATGAGAAGGAAGCAAAGGCTGTCGTGGACGAGCTTGTAATGAGAAGCCGCGATCCTGAATTGTCCAAGCTTACACACGGTATAGTTACGTTTAACATCCAGCAGCAAAGCCTCATCGAAGACATGATCGATGAAGTCTGCAAGACTGACGAGGCGTTCGAGCGCTGGGCATACGGAGGAGAAGAGACGATATTCATCAAGAACCTCGAGAACGTTCAGGGTGATGAGCGAGATGTAATCCTGTTCTCCGTAGGATACGGTCCCGATGCAGAAGGCAAGGTATCAATGAACTTCGGTCCTCTTAACAAGGACGGCGGCTGGAGAAGACTTAACGTAGCCGTCACAAGATCAAGATGCGGGATGAAGGTATTCTCTTCTTTGTCACCCGAGCAGCTTCGCATAAGCGATGCAACACCTGAAGGCGTGAAGGCGTTTAAGAGATTCCTCCAGTATGCGGAAGGAAGCACTATCTGGGATCAGGATCTTGTTAATGCGGATTCACTCGACAGCTCAGGTCTTCCCATCATTGACAGAAGCCTTAAGTACAGAGGCGTGATCGAGGACATTCGCGCAGGTCTTAAGGAAAGAGGTTACGATTCCGATGCCGGCGTCGGCAAGTCGGGCTTCAAGGTTGATATCGGCGTAAGACGCGAGGGCGAAGAGAGCTATTGCCTCGGTATCCTCATAGACGGTTCAAGCGACATCAATAACTCCACGGCTTCCACGCGCGAGATCTCGCAGCCCTCTGTTCTTAAGGGCTTGGGCTGGAAGGTAATTAGAGTATGGTCTCTCGACTGGTGGGAGAACAAGGATGCAGTAATTGAAGAATGCATCGCAGAGATCAACCGCGCGGATGTACCTGACCCGGAACCCGATCCGCCGGCAGCTGAACCTGTTCCGGCTGAAGCTGCTCCTGAGAACCCTGAGGAAACAGAAGAGACTCAAAAAAAAACTGAACTTATAACCGACACCGAGAAGGTTCCTTATAAGACAGCAGACATCACTCTGCCGCAGCTGACACCTGCGCAGTTTGCAGATGAGATGAATATCTCCGAGCTTACGAAAGCCGCGAGGCAGATAATCGCAGCCGAGGCGCCGCTTACGACGGAGCTTTTCGCGCAGAGGCTTTGTGATGCATGCGGGATCACGAGGAAAACAGCTGCAGTAAAGAATCGCGTGGATTACATCCTGAAGGCGCTTAAGAATACCGTGACGCTTCAGAACATCACGCTTTGCAGAGCTTCTGAGAACGACAGGCAGTTTATTTGGAAAGAGCCGCAGGATGCGTGGCACATAATGTCGTATTACCGAGTTCCCGGGGAAGGCATGAAAGTGCGAAAAGCTGACGACATACCCGTAGAAGAAGCGGCATGTGCAGCGATAGCCGTATGCCGCGCTCAATTTGGAATGCCCCGCGACGCACTC
>CAMJGB010000050.1 GCA_946405115.1 uncultured Clostridia bacterium
ATACCGATTCGCTCATAGGTCTGTTTCATTCGCTTAAGGTCTTCGTCGGAGATCTCGGAATGCTCAGTAAGCTCTACTACGATCGAATCAGGGTGATCCTTAACGTAGTTCTCTAGGATCTCGAGGTCCTCATCCTTAAGCATGTAACCCGGGATTGAATTAATGAATATCTTCCTTCCGTCTGAGAGAGCACTCTCATGAGACTTCATAGCCTTGATGACGTTATTAAATGTCACCTTCTCGACGTCGTAGAGTCTATTATAGAATTCTGCATAACGAAGAACCACGGGAGGTGCAAGATAAGGAGTTACCTCGACTCTCATTAATGCTTCATATGCATAGATCTTGCCTGTATGGACATCGACTATGGGCTGGAAATGGTATGAGATCTTGTTGTCGTCCAAGATCTGTCTTACGATCTTCGCATCTCTTTCCTCGTCTTCACTTAAGGATTCCTGTGAGAGCTTTAAGGCATTTGCCTTGTTGGTATTTTTCCTTGAGATGGCGACGTTAACGAGTCGCTCAAGCTCCTCCGAATTATTAGGTGTTCCACTCTCGATACCGTAGTAGATCTCGATGTCGTACGGATGCTCTGACGCTTCTCTTATCTCTTCGATCTGCTTCATGAGCTTGTCCTTCTCAGTAAGAAGTTCCGTATCGTCAGGATTTCTGGTAATTCTTAACGCGACGAGCTCGTCGTTGCCGGGTCTAAAGCACATGCAGTTTCTTGATGAGAATACATTCTCCAGAGCACTTGCAACGGTTACGATGGTCTTATCGCCTTCGATTCTTCCGAATTCGTCGTTGATCTTACTTAAGTCCTTGATATCTATCGCGAGGGCACCTACGTAATTGCCGTTATTACGCATAAGGTGAATGAACGTCTCAGCCTGATCAAGGAAACCTTTGTAGTTTGAAAGTCCTGTAAGGCTGTCTGTCGTAAGTCCCTTCTTCGCTATCTGTGAGCTTCCGATCAAGTCGTCACTTCGTCTGTAGCACTCGATGCCTCGGCAGACTGATCTTAACCATGCTCTGTATTCAGCAGATACTACGATCGGTCTGTTGTTAAAGCCTGCCACCGCATATCCGAATACCCTGTTATCGAAGAACAAAGGATAGAAGTAGTAGACGGCAGGTTCTTCCCTCTTCTCATTTAATTCAGGAAGCATATCGTCCCTGGCAAACGTTGTCTCAGTAAGGATCCTGTCGTTGTTCTCGCCTTCTGCACCGCATCTGATTGCATGTCTTATTATGGGTTCGAATGCTTCGCTGCTTGAGCCAAGTCCCGGATTAAGGCAGAGGTTAAAACTGTCGAATCCTCTTATAAGATGTAAGCTTCCAAATATCGTTCCGATAAGTCCTGTAAATGTTGCCTGACTTATAAGATCGTCTTCCATGTGGTTAAAGGGCGAGAAAATTGTGCCTAAGGACAGCTCGGTGTCCCACTTCTCACGTCTGTAGTATTCAGGCTTCGCACTGTCGCAATCGCAGCCGCATGTGCCTCCGATGAACATATCGGGGATCGTCGATGCCTGCTTAGGTTCTTCGCCCTTAAGAAGGGCATCTGCCATCTGTGCGGCATTTATTCCAAGTTCCTTCGATGCTACAGGAATGGATGTAAGAGGAACGGGTGAATGTCTTCCCTCTTCATTACAGTCGAAGCCTACTATCGCGATATCGTCAGGGATCTTATATCCCTTAGCCGTGAAAGCTTTTGCAAAGCCTAAGGCCATGCAGTCGTTCGCGAATGCTATCGCATCGGGAAGCTTCTCATCGTGGGCGGTTAAGCTGTCTGCCAGGCTCTCGCCGCTTGTATACCAGAAGTCACCGTAGAAGATACGATTCTCGTCTATGGGTAGTCCGTGCTCTGTAAGAGCGTCCTTATACGCCTGAAGTCTTATTTGTGAATGAGGATGCCAGCTCTTGCCGGTAAGAAATGCTATATCCTTCTTACCGTGCTTCTCTATTAAGTGAGAAACGATATGCTTGCAAGGTCCGTAGTTATCTACGTGTATGGACGGGAAGTATTTACTCTCTTTATCTATGAAGATGACCTTGCCGTTATATCTGTTGTGAAGGTCTTCTTCTATTCTCTCGGCTTCATCCATGGTCTGGATCGTATCAGCCATTACGACTATGCAGTCGAATCTGTCGTAGGAGATAAGTTTAAAGATCGAGGAGTCTCCATAAGAACGCTCAGGAGTGTTCTGGTACTTAATGTACATACCAAAGACACATACGTCGTAGTCGAGCTTGAAGGCTTCATCAAGAAAACCCTTAAGAAAGAGTCCCTGCTGGTATTCTTCAGGCTGTCCGACTAAGACAGCGATCCTCTTACGAATAGTTCCTGACATGTTTTTATATTAATAAAAAGAAGATTAATTCTCAATTTCAATAATGAAAGCAAATTGTTAACACTTTAATGTCCCGGTGTTGCTTAGGCGACAGTCGGGATTTGTTGTGTTGCTTAAGCGACAGTGGAGCGGGTGTTTGCTCATATAAACAGGTCCTCGGAAATAGTTAAATATGCGTGTCAAACGAAATAAACCAAACGAATTAGAGGAGAACGAATGAAAATGGTTAACGGAAAGTTTATGGGTAAGGTAATCGGAACAGCACTTGCAGCAACATTGCTTCTTGGAAGTGCAGGAATTGTACATGCAGATGCATGGCAGATGGGATTAAATGACCCGACAGAAGGCACAAGCGACAGCAGAGTTCTTATCGCAGATCACACAGATACATATTCATGCTGGTGCTTCCTGCCCACTGAAGACGGGATTTACAGAATTGAGTCAAAGATCCTTACAGAAGGATGCGGCAATCAGTACATCGATCCCGAGGTAATGGTATATGTTGACGGCGGTTGCCAGACAGATGATGACAGCCTTGACGGAGTTAACTTCTCCATGGATGTATACTTCGAGGCAGGCAGCTGCTATCAGATAATCACAAGAGCCGACATCTATCACGGAAGATCCTTGGGTTACTACCAGGTAGACATCTATCCCGTAGTTCTTGAATCAGAGCTTGAGGAAGAGGAAGAGCAGATCCCTGAAGAGATTGCTCCCGATTACGGCATGGACCTTGACGAAGACACTAACGAAGACGAGCAGATCCCTGAAGAGATTGCTCCCGATTACGGTATGCCCGAATTCGACGAAGATATAACTGAAGATAACGAAGAAATCATCGAGGAAGAAGAGACAACAGACGTGGAAGAGACAACTCCTGCTCCCGTAGTTGAGACTGTTAGTGCTCCTTCTACATCTACTTCTTCATCACCCGCTCCCATGGTAGCCGGTGTTTCCCGCTCACCTGTTGAGCAGTTTGTAGACAGACTCTACAGCGTAGCTTTGAACCGTGCAGCTGACGTTGACGGCAGAGCTTACTGGGTAGACATTCTCTCTAACCAGAGAGAGTCCGGTTCCAAGGTTGCAAGAGGATTTATCTTCAGCACAGAGTTCATCAGTAGAGACCTCGATAACGAAGAGTTCGTAGAGACACTCTACAGCGTATTCTTCAACAGAGTTGCTACTGATGACGAGATCGACAACTGGGTAGACGCACTTGAGGCTGGCGCTTCAAGATCCGCAGTTGTAAACGGCTTCGCAGCTTCCGAGGAGTGGGCTAACTCCTGTGAGGCTTACGGAGTTACTAAGTAAGACATTCTACTATACGTTTTCCTCTCTTATTAGAACGAGCCGTCGGGGACATCCCCGGCGGCTCTTCTAGTTATGCTGTCTGTTCTTCTTTTACAGGCTTTACCATTACTAAGACTGCGATCGTTAGTACAAGGACTATGGTTACTGCAAGTCCTCCCTCGAGGCCGAAGTCTCCTCCGTTTATAAGAGCCTTGCTCATGTCAGATGTGGTGTTAAGAACAGTCTCTCCGGGAGCGCCTCCGCTCACGAGAACTCCGAATACATCACCCTGAACGAAGTTCCATGCGGTATGAAGAGCACTTACCATCCAGATGTTGCCGGTCTTAAGGAACATCAGGGACATTACTATTCCGAAGAGTGCGATGTTGATGATGGCAAGTGCTGATACATTAGGATTCCAAATGTGAAGCAGACCGAATGCCAAAGAGTTAATGAGAAGGCCTACTACTACGTGCTGTCTTCTTGAGATGGAGACCATCATGAAGCCACGGCACATAAGCTCTTCTTCGTTACCCTGGATCATGTAGCCTAAGAAGATCGCGATCCAGATGGGGATGTTGATTGAAGGTGCGAGTTTGATCGATATAGATCCTGTTAATAAGCAGATTCCGATCGATAATGCGAACATGCCGGCACCTAAGCCAAGGCCAATGAGATAGTGCTTCAAAGCATTCTTCTTAACATATCCTGCTGTTCTTGCCTTTCTTTTTTGGAACAATCTCATGAAGCCCAAGATGAACAAGGTCATGGCACCTGTTCCAAGAAGGCCTGTGAGAAGATCGAAGTCAAGAACAGGAATTCCCATTACGTCGACTATGACATCGTTGCTCTCAAACGCTGCCTTAAGCGGAAGCTGAAGAATACCTAATACGAATGACTGCCAAAAGGCACCTACGATGAAACATACGAAGATCATCAATAGTTCCAGGATTAACGGAAGTCCGGGCTTTCTGCCTTTGGCAATCTTCTTCGGGGTCATGGAAGCATCGGCGGCTTCCTTAATGATTTGGGGGCGGTTAAAAATCTGCATATCTGTCCTCCTTATTGATGAACCCATATTAAAGGCTAAACATTAAGTAAGGTTTAAGCAAACCTTAACGGTTTATGTTTTCTGTGATTTCCGTCTCCCTGGCTTCTTCTCTTGTCTTGTGGACATAGTTGGTCATACTGCTTGCTATTG
Source organism: uncultured Clostridia bacterium (assembly GCA_946405115.1). Classification (GTDB taxonomy): domain Bacteria; phylum Bacillota; class Clostridia; order Saccharofermentanales; family Saccharofermentanaceae; genus Saccharofermentans. The sequence continues at coordinate 4,846 of CAMJGB010000050.1, forward strand.
TGATGGCAACAGCAGACAAAAGTAATGCGAAGGTCAATCCGATTATTGCGAGTGTAATCGGCACTCTTGCACGGCGGTTATCGATGGGATCGACATTATCCCTGTACTTATCCTTGTTCTTTTGTAAGTAAAAGTAGATCGCGAGTCCTCCGAACAGGATACTCTGCCCTATGATCAGAAGTATGAACAAAGCAATCGCATCGAATTCGATCCTGATCCAGTATATAAGATAGATGAGGTCACCAACGATGGATAATGCTAAGCAAATTAATGAATATCGTGATGCCCAGATGCTGTCTTTGGAGTATCTATTTGTTTGTTCTCCCGAAGCCTTAAGTCTTCTAAGATAGACGGTTGAATGAATGAGTATAGCTGTGGATATGGGAATGAGGAAAGCATCGACAGTAAGGAAGAACGCTGAAAGGATTGCAAGCAAGGTGTCTAAGTCCGTCATGGCATAAGCCGGCTTATCGCAGATAATCACAAGCGCCAGTGAAATCACGCCTGTTATCCAGGCGAATACTGTTAATACTTTTATGAACTTGTGAGCCTTAAGGTCGTACTTGATCATGATTTCCATATCGGTTTATTCACAAAGAAGTTACATGCACTATCTTGCGTCGGGATCGTCCCCTCGCGCTATCTTAATCGCACGCTTATCCTGGTACATCAGGGCATCGGATTCGTTAAGAAGCTCCGTAAGGTCGTAAGGCGCGTGTCCCGTCACGATTCCGCAGGCGATCACGCACTCGATCTTCTCTTCAGCGTCGTTGATCTTCTGCAAAGCGTCTCTCCACCTTGCCTCGATCTCCTTCGCCTTCTGCTCATCTGCATCACACGCGATGAGCATGAACTCGTCTCCCCCTAATCGAAAAGCATACACATCAACATCCTCGACCACCTGCAAGGACTCCGCCGCCATGCAAAGGAGCCTGTTTCCCGCAGAGTGTCCCAGGGTATCGTTTACTCTCTTAAGGTAGTTAACATCGAGGTTGAAGATTGTGATAGTCTCGCAGTTAGGGAATCTGTTCTCGATTAATTCTCCGTACTTAGTCTTGTTATAAAGGCCCGTCAGGTGATCGTGCTCGCTCGCGTAGATGATCTTCTCACGAAGGAGCGCGTTCTCGATGTAGAGCTTGAAGATATTAAAGTACAGAGGGTACATCTTGTCGCCCTTATCGTCCTCAGCGACCTTAACGTAGAGACCGTAAGTATCGTCAGTAACTTCGCCGTTTGCAAAGCACATGAACTTACCCTCGAACCCGTCTATCTCATACAGCTCGCCCGCCTCGTGCTTGCCGAAGAAAGCCTCTGCCGGGATCTCGGCCTTCGATGCCTTATCGGAGCCGAGCTTACAGATAAAACTCTTGAACACTCCGTCGCGGTTAACGAAGAGCAATGCACACTCAGCCTGAAGGTTCTTGACCACGATGGGAAGGCAGCCCGTGAGCTTATCCGTGAGGACGTTCATGAGGTCGCTTTGGCATGTGGATAAAGTTCTCCAGGATCTTGAATAGGACGATAAGTTCTTGAAGATACTCGCATAGTCGCTGACGTCCGCGATCTGGTGAACGAGGTAGCTTGTTCCGTCGTCCTTGATCTCGATAGAGTTAACGCGGAAGTAATGGTCTGTATCCTTCTCGGCGACCTCCCACTCCTCGCAGAATCCGTCGACCTCATCGCCCACATAGCGGCGGCACCACTTGTTCCAGCTTTCCTCGGAAACATCGATGGAGCCCGTCTTATAGAGGATCTTCCAGTTCGCATCGGTGATTATTATGTCACCCACAAGGGACTCAAAATAATGTTGAAGTATCTTGTCGAAGTTAGGCATCAGTTAAGTCTCCTTATGCATCAAGCGATCTTATGTCCATGAGAGCACATCTGTCTCCCGTAAGGGCAGCGAACACATCCGTTTCCTTCGGAATGTCCGTAACACATTTTACGGCAACGCCTGCATTTGTTGTAGTGATCGTGATGTTATTTCTCTTGCGCTTAAAGTCTACCTCGCACTCGAAGCCCTTGATGTTAAACTGCTTCCAAGCATCCCAGCCGACGAAGTCTTCCTTACGCTGAACGCTCAAGGCATTGCCCGATGTCTGTCCCTCGGGTATGTCCGTCGCATCGTCGCCGTCGATCCTTATGCAGGCATATTCCTTGTAATTCTTGCCCGTGACAGTACCGTCCTCTGATGAATAGAGAAGTACATAAGGACAGTTAGACACCTGATTAGAACCCGGGAGGGATCTACTGTGGAACATAAGTCTCATGCCGTCGTAGACTCTGACTCCCTCAGTCGTTGCAGAACGGTATTCGTCGATCTGAACGTTCGGGATGTCACCGTCCATGAGATTAACGATGTCTATCTCGCCCGAGATTCTCGGTATGTAATTCTCGTCGATCGTCTCAGCCGTCTCGGTTACGGAGATATCCTTGATGAGACTGTGCTCACCCGCAAGTCCGATATAAACGGTCCTAGCCGTATCGAAGAGTGCGATCGTCGATTCGACGGTCGCATATTTGCTTACTATCTTGATCTTAACATGGTCCTTGAATCTAACAGCCTCGATGTCGTAATGGACGGGACCGTCCGGAACCTTCGGATTCTCGGGGTCTACCACGGTCTTCATGCTACGCGCTCTCGTACTGATCGTATGGCCGTCGAACCAGACTTCCGCGAATTCGTAGTAATGAAGATTACGGATCTTACGCTCGTCAGTATGTACGCATCCGTCGAATGAATCGAACACAATCAAGGAAGGTACGCAGTTCTTAGCCAGCTGGTCCTCATCCGGAATGGATACGAGGCTGAGCTTCGTAATGTTGGACGTGATCTTAAGTCCGTCACTTACATTCTCTTTATATTCCGTAAACTTCATATCAGAGATCTCAGTAAGATCGGATGAGATAGTCTCGGTCTTCTTATCGTCGAAGCCCTCAGTCTCACGCATGAGATATTCAGTATCCTCGTCGATGAGCTCGACCATGATGGCAGCAAACTTCGGATCAAACTGCTTGTGCGCGCCGGTCACGAAAGTCTCTCTTACCTTGCCCTGCGGATACGGAGATCTGTTCTTCTTATGTGAGGTCATGAAGTCGTAGACGTCAGCAACCTTAACGATACGTGCATAAAGCGGGATGTGATCGCCCACCAAGCCCTCGGGATATCCGTTGCCGTCGTAGCGCTCGTGGTGATACTTCGCAGCATCGGGAAGATACGGGTAGTCAGTTACATCCGCGAGGATCTGACCTCCGATCTCGGTGTGCTTACGGAAGAGCTTCCTGTCAGTCTCGTTCGCATCGCTTCCCTTCTTAACGAGTGTCTCGGGAAGACCGATCTTGCCGATGTCGTGGAGAAGTCCCGCGTAGTAAACCTCATGGCACGCCTGCTCGCTAAGTCCCGCCCTGATAGCGATCCTTCTTGAGTAGTCCGCGACTCTTACGGAGTGTCCCTTGCCCCACTCGTCTCTTGCATCAACGGCATTCGCGATGGCAGTTGCAGCCTCGTCGAAGCCCTTCTGGAGCCTCGTTCTCTCGGCCATGACCTTGTCGAGTTCGTTCTTCTTCTCCTTTTCGACCTGGTCGTTAACGTCCTTGATGGCGAAGATGTAAAGGATGATGCCCGCGCCCACGATGGCGAGGTTGATGAAGGAAATTCCGTAGTAGAAGAACTGCATTACAGCCGCGACGATCGGGAACGTGAAGAACAGTATCATGGATACGCGAAGCACGTTGTTGAGCTTCTTGTAGTAGTTGATCATGACGGACAGCTGGAGTGCCAGTATCACGAACGGGATCACGTAAGATATCGGGAAGCCGGGGCCTCTGTGGTAGAGGTTGTTCTCGTCGAAGTAGTAGTAGAAGCCCGTGAACTGCGAGACGACTATGAGGAACCAGCCGATCATGAGAACAGCTTCGGAGATCCTAAGTCTCGTCGGGAACTTCTTAAGTCCGAGCTCGTTCATGGCAAGGTCTGCGATGTAGCAGTTGGCCGCATGTAAGAACGCGAGAGTTGCCATGAATACGATGAAGTTCGTGATCCTCGTCATCCAGAAGCCGAGGTCCGACACGTCGCCGCTGAAGTAATAAGCCAGCCTATCGAAGAACAGGAGCATGCCCGCCGTAAGCTCGATGTAAACGAGTGCGAACTTACGCTTCTTCGGGAGCGTCTTCGTGATGAAGGCAAGAAGCGCCAGAACGAAACAGACGCTGCTCAGCGACAGCATTATGTATACCTGATATTTTTGTAGAAACTCCAGTATCATGCTCTTAATCCCTTGGCTTCAGCATCATCTTGTCCGGAAGATGTCTCATAATCGTGTGTTCCAGTACGTCCGGTGCCACGGGCTTTACGAGGAAGCCGTTGAAGCCCTTGGACTTAAAGTACTCCTCGCCGCCCTGAGTCGAATCCGTGATCAGCGCATAGACGGGGATGTCGGGGTGTGTCTCCCTTATAAGTTCGAGGGTCTGCTCGCCGCTTAAGCCCGGCATCTGCTGGTCAACGAAAACCATGTTGTAGTTGCCGGTTCTAAGCTTGTCGACGCAGTCCTCGCCGTTCTTCGCACCTGTTACGAAGATCTTCGTGGGCTTCAGAAGCTCCTTCATGATCCTAAGGTCAGCCTCGTTGTCCTCTGCAATGAGAATGTCGGCATCGGGTGCGATGAAGTGAGGAACGTACTCGCCCTCGTACTCATCTGTGGGCTCTTCCTCGCTGAAGGTTCCGATCTCATTCTCGTCCGCGATCTTCTGCGTTACGGTAAGCGTGAACTCCGTTCCTTCTCCGTAAGTACTTTCTACGTTAAGCTTGCCTCGCATGAGCTTCGCGAAATGGCTCGCTATATCAAGGCCCAAGCCCATGCCCTTGATCTCACTTGTGCTCTCCTCATCAAAGTGCTCGAAAGACTGGAATATCTTCTCGAGATCTTCTTCCTTGATACCGACACCGGTATCTCTTACTGCCATCGAGAACGTGACGTTCATGTCAGTCTTCTCTATGACGTGTACCATGAGCTTTACGCCGCCCTCATCCGTGAAGTCGACCGCATTAATAAGAAGATTCAATATGATCTGGTTGATCTTGCTTCCGTCGCCGTAAAGCTTAACCGGGAATCTCTCGTCCATCTCAACTTCGAAAGAGAGACGCTTCTCCTCAGCTCTCGGCCTGATGACTGCAATGAGCTCTCTTAAGAGCTTCTCAGGGCTGTATTCCTGCTCGTTAAGCTCCATTCTTCCTGTCTCGATCTTCGAGATGTCGAGGAGGTCGTTAACGAGTGCGAGCAGTGTCTCGGATGCGATCTTGATGTCCTTCGCATACTTCTTAACTGAACCTGCGTACTGCTTCGGATCTTCGCCTAACTGCTCTCTTAAGATCATCTCGTCCATGCCGACGATCGTGTTGATAGGCGTTCTGATCTCATGGCTCATGTTCGCAAGGAAGCCGGACTTCGCAGCGTTCGCCTTCTGTGCCTCATCCCTTGCCTGCTGCAACTCAATGTACTGTCTTCTTACGACCGTGTTGGTCATGAGTCTCCATACGAATGTTCCTGCAATCGCAACTACGAGAACGGCCATTATTATTCTTACTGAGAGGAGCTCGAAGAATCTCGGAGTCTTCGTGATCTTATATGTGGAATCAGAAAGTACCGTGCCTGTTGCCTTGTCGAGGATCTGGATGTGGAGGATGTAATCGCCGTATTTAAGGTTTGTGTACTCGAGTGCATCAAGTCTGCTCTGTGTAGTAGTAAGGCCGTCGTCATCCGCACCCTCGAGGTAAACCCTTACCGTAGGGTTAGAAAGTGTGTAGTCAAGAACCGAAGGTCTGATCTGAACACGTCCCGTGCCTTCAGGGATTACGTATACGCCTGATTCGTCGGGCATGATCGGCTCATCGTTCCAGTAGATTCCTCTGATGCCAGTCATTACCTCGGTCGTCGCATCGTAGTAGTTATCGATGTTTACTCTCGAGACTCCCGTCTGGCCTGCGATGTAGAGGCTGCCGTCCTCGTCGAGGAAGCTGTGGCAGTGCGATACCGGAACGCTTGTTAAGCCGTTCGCGACGTCGTAGAGTCTGTAGTCAGTTACGTTGTTGTTTACTACGTCTTCTGCATTAACAACGTATACTCCCTGTGATGAGAGGACCCATAGATTTCCTCTGCTGTCGGGCACGATCTCGAAGTTATTGTTATAAGGGAAAGTATTAACA
>CAMJGB010000051.1 GCA_946405115.1 uncultured Clostridia bacterium
GAGTGCAAGCCCGGTGAGACAGGCGAGATCTGCATCAACACACAGAAGTATCACCCGAAGGGACTCTTCCTCGAGTACTACCTCTCACCTGAGCTTACAAAGGACGCTTGGCACGACGGCTGGTACCACACAGGTGATACAGCTTGGATGGATGAGGACGGCTACATCTGGTACGTCGGAAGAACAGACGACGTTATCAAGTCTTCCGGTTACCGTATCGGACCTTTCGAGATCGAGAACGTTATCATGGAGCTTCCTTACGTACTCGAGTGTGCCGTTACAGGCGCACCTGACCCGAAGGGCGTAAGAGGAATCGTAGTTAAGGCTACAATGACACTCGTTAAGGGCACAGAGCCTACAGAGGAACTCAAGAAGGAGATCCAGGAGTACGTTAAGGCTAAGACAGCTCCTTACAAGTACCCGAGAATCGTTGAGTTCGTTGACGAGCTTCCTAAGACTGTATCGGGTAAGATCAGAAGAAGAGCTATCCGTGAGGACGACGCATCCAAGTCTTAATCGCACACCGAAAAGCTTAAATTCACAAACCCTAAGAGGCTGCAAATAGCAGCCTCTTTTTTGTGGCATAATTAGCTTATGAGATACGATCCTGATGCCTCGCAGGCGGCCTTGTAGTTCTATATATCTTATTGGCAGGTTAAGAACATGAGTTTATTAATTAAAGATACGACAAGAGAAGAAAGAGAAAGAATCGTTGCCGAGTCACTCGGCAACATAGACGGCATGTGCGACGGATGTATGCCCGGTCTTGCAGAGATGTATCAGGACTACATCGACGGCAAGCGTGAGATCAAGGACATCAATATGTCCTTCAACAAAGGTTACGTCTCGGGCTACTTGTACGATTCCGATACGGGCCGTCCTTCCTGTCCCATGTAATCATCCGGCTATGTGCCACATCGGAACGAGGCAGTCAGCGCCCCGTCCGATCTTCTGACAAGCGACATCTCTCTCCCCCGTCACGTACGGCCAGAAGGTCTCGTAGATGTCACGCGGGTCTTGCACAGGAGGTATGGGCAGTCTCCTGATATCAATCAGATCATCTTCGCTTCCGTTCCGCATGAGAAGAAGGAAATGCCGCTTGTCATAGGCCAATATATCGTCGTATGAAGGGTCGTTTAAGATACGCTTCCGGATCAGCGGAAGCACGCAATTACGGGGATTTAACATTGTTACAGCCACTTCGCTCTCCTTCCGGAAGTCGATTGCCTGAACAAGCGACTGGGACTCCCGGTAGAGGTCTCTGATGGCCATCTGGATCCGCCTCATCGTCTCATCTTCGTAGTCCTCGGCCACCTTCGCTCCGAACCTTATCCCCCTGCTTATGAGTTCATAAAGATCAAGTTCCATCCTCGGAAGACTCGTCAGGAAGCAGTCGGTTATCATCTGCTGAACCTCAGCCGATGCACACTGTCCCATGTACCGGTAGAGGCGGTCCGCCAGAGGAAGATTCGTACGCACATACATATACCGATCTTCGAACGGCTTTCCCTTCACCATGAATTCCGGCCTTATATCCAAAGGCCTTACCTTCATGGCTATGCACTTAAGGTAAACACTGAGAAGTCCCTCCAGCGTCCCGTCATATGTGAAGTCGTGTATTATGTGTGTCATGCCCACATTCTAACAGCCGAACATTCGTTTGTAAACTGTTTTCAGGCGTAATAATAGGACAGGCTTAAGAAATCAGATTAAGCCTTCTCTATCCTCAGCACTCCGCGGCGTACATAAGGCTCATCATAGAAATTGTAATCGTAGTAATAGAGCATGTATCCGTGTGACGGTGTGATCTTCCATGAGTCATCGAACTTGGATCTGATCACCTGCTCATGATCGGCACAGTGGTAACTGCATACGGCAAGCTTCACGCGGGAAGATGAATCGAGAAGCTGTCTTGCCCCGTCTAATATGTAAGGCTCACTTCCCTCGGCATCGATCTTTATGAACAGCTCATCATCCGCAATGCCGTTCTCCTTAACGAAGGTATCGAGCTTAACGTTATGTTCGTCATCACGATCCGAGACGAATTTGTTTACTATGTGTATCTTGTCGGAATAATCCTGATACGTTTTAAGAAGCGCCTCATTCCAATCAGGGTCACACTCGAAGATATATACGGCCTTTGCCTTATCGACATAGTCCAAAGAGAAGAACCCTTCAGCTCCTCCGATATCAATGATTACACTGTTCTCTCTGGGACGGAACGAGTCTGTCGTATATCTGTGAGGCGACCTTACATCCTGTTCCATCAGAATATTCTTAAAATAGAACTTAGCTCTGAAGAATGACGTATACATCTTCCTCATATAGACTTTCATGTTCTTATAAGGGATATAGATCATTCCGCATGATTCATCCTTATAAGCTTCAAGGTAACCGGTCTTATAATCAGACTTAAAGTTATAGGGGAAAACATCGATACGATGAGATGAAAGATAGTCATCTATTTCCTTGTACTCATCATCAGCAGATTGGGATGCAATATATCGCTTTATCCGCCCCTGATTTAATACAGCCTTAACTTCGCAGTGTATAAACTCGGAGTTTCTGTCTGCAATCTTCATTCCGTATAAGTCATTCACGGACGGTTTCCTATCTAACTTTTATATGGATAAATATGTATCTTATCAGCGTCCTCATACGTACGGAGAAGCGGAAGAACAGATACTGCCAAACAGGGATCTTAAGCTCCTTACGATATGCATTAATGAGGCGGTCATGGTCCTCATTCATTATGTTCATCTTACTTCTGTAAAGTCTGCTGGTTTCGGAAGAATTGGAGACTCTGAAGTCCATGAGCTTCTGTGCTACATAATACACATCACCGTGCAGGGATACGGCAATATTATGGTCCCAGTCGGGAACATAAATATAATCACTGTTGTAGGGAATCTGAATATCAGCACGGTAAAGAACATTAGACGGTTCGCAGTAAATATTACGGTACCATAAGGATTTCCTGGCAAACTTCTTGCCATCACAGCAAAAGTCCTTATTAGCCAATTTCCTGGTCATCATCTTCGAGCCGTCAACGTTTATGACATCCGTCTGCCCTATGCACATAGAAGCATTGGGATGCTGTTCCAAAGCCTCAACCTGAAGTCTTATCGTATCGGGTCCAATGATATCATCCTGACCCATGAGCTTTATGTATTTACCCGTAGCAAGAGAAACCGCCCGGTTCCAGTTACCTGTAAGTCCAAGTCTCTTCTCGTTTATTCGTACAATTACCTCGGGATATCTCTCTTCGATTATCTTGACAGTATCGTCATCGGAGCAATCATCTGTAACGATAATCTCAATGTTATCGTATGTCTGGGCTTTAATATAATCGAGCGTAGTTGCTATATCTCTCGCACCGTTATAAGTGGGGATACATACGCTAACCGTAACAGCCTCCATAACAGCTCCTTATTACTTTCTCTCGAATAAGTATAGCATATAAAAGAGCCGCCCTTACGAGCGGCTCTTAAGCTATGCTTATTATCTCAACCTATCGGCGTTGATCAGGGACGGGGAAGTCCGAGAGCACGGAGGATAGTATCGATATCTGCTCTGTAATCGTCCTTATCCTTGTCTGTAAGGATCATGAAAAGCTCATCCTCTACATAGAAGATACCGCCGTAGTAGTAGCCTCTGCCGTTAGCGAAATCTCCGTCATCACACTCGCCGTCCAAAAGGATATAACCGTACTCACCACGGTCTACCAATCTGGATCTGCCGTCGAAGTCCTTATCGTCCTTCATATCCTCGAATTCTTCCATGAGGTCTTCCCACTCATCTCTAGCATCATCGTCGTCATCCATTGTTGTGAATGCGATAACGTAATGATCCTCAAAACAATAAACTGTTCCGCTGTATGAGCCGTACTCGTCATCATCGAATACTTCCTCGAGAGCATTCTCAAAGTCCTTAGCTCTGATACGCTCAATCTTCTTGGCACAGCCTGCAAGAGGCAACAACATAGCACCTACAAGTGTAGCTGCAACAACCTTCTTTAAGCTCTTCATAGTAAGCTCCTCCCTTAGTTCATTTGCGTAGACGCCCTTATAATATAACAAGTTTTCTTGACGGATGCAAAGAAAAAGGCTGTCTCATGCGAGACAGCCTTCAAAAATCTCAATTAAAGTCTAAGACTTTGATTAGGGCTTGGGATAACCGAGAGCGTTAAGGATTGTATCGATATCTCCTCTGTTGCCATCCTTATCCTTTGTTGTCATAACGATGATGATCTCATCCTCTACCCAGTAGATACCGCCGTAGTAGTAGTTCTCACCGCCGTTGAGGAAGTAAACGCCACTGATATCTGTAAGGAACTCATCGTCTTCGCACTCGCCGTCGAGGAGAATGTATCCATAGTTATCTGTGTTTACTGTCTTTCTCTTGCCGTCGAAGTCTCCGCCGTCGTTAGCGTCTTCGTAGGAATCAATGATATCATCCCAGCAATCGCGTGCATCATCTTCGTCATCGAACTCATAGAACTCGATAAAGAAGTTGTCACCATAGTAGTAGATGTTGCTGCCGTTATCGCTGTAGTCGCTGTCATCGATAACTTCTTCGATAGCATCCTTGAAGTCGCCCTTCTTAACGGACTCGATCTTCTTAGCGCAACCTGTCATGGAAAGAGCCATGGCGCCCAAAACTGCAACTGAGATAACTTTCTTCATCTTCATAGTTACATTACCTTCCTTTAAGTATTGGTTTTAATCGGCTGTTAACATACAGACTTAGTAATTTTATCACATTTCTCAAACTAATTTAAGTCTGTGATAAACTTTTTTACCCTTACGAGCGATAGCCTCGCCCTCAGCGTCAAAATCCTTTTCGGTGAGCTTGTAGAACTTGTCTGCAACCACAACGTCATTAAGGTAAACGCCCTTCTGGTCGATCATTCTTCTGCACTCGCCGTTGGACTTGAATACACCGGCCTCTACGAGAACCTGAGCCAAGTCAACGCCCTCTGCCAATGAAGCGGAAGGAATCTCTGTTGTCTTCATGTCGTCAGACTTACCGCCCTTGTTCTCAAACAAGTCCTCAGCAGTCTTCTTCGCGATGTCAGCCTGCTCCTTGCCGTGGATGATGGCAGTAACTTCATAAGCAAGCCTCTTCTTAGCCTCGTTGATAGCGGCATCCGTAAGCTTTGCATACTCGTTGATCTCTTCCATGGGAAGGAATGTCAAAAGCTTCATGCACTTGATTACATCAGCATCGTCTACATTTCTCCAGTACTGGTAGAAGTCGTAAACGGGAGTCTTGTTGGCATCAAGCCATACAGCACCCTTAGCTGTCTTACCCATCTTCTTGCCTTCGCTGTTAGTAAGGAGAGTAAATGTAAGGCCGTAAACGGAATCACCCTTCTTTCTTCTTACAAGCTCCATGCCGGCAAGGATGTTGGACCACTGGTCGTCGCCGCCGAACTCGAGGTTACAGCCGTACTTCTCGTGGAGATAATAGAAGTCGTAACCCTGCATGAGCATGTAGTTAAACTCGAGGAAGGAAAGTCCCTTTTCGAGACGTGCCTTGTAGCACTCAGCTGTAAGCATCTTATTTACAGAGAAGTGTGTTCCGATTTCTCTTAAGAACTCGATGTAGTTCAAGTTACGAAGCCAGTCAGCGTTGTTAACGATGAGTGCCTTGCCGTCAGTAAAGTCAACGACAGTTCCCATCTGCTTCTTGAAGCACTCTACGTTGTGGTCGATAGTCTCGACTGTCATCATCTGACGCATATCGGATCTTCCGGAAGGATCACCGATCATGGCTGTACCGCCGCCCATGAGAGCGATAGGTCTGTGGCCTGCCTGCTGCATGTGGCTCATTACCATCATCTGTACGAAGTGACCTACATGAAGTGAGTCTGCCGTGGGGTCGAAGCCGATATAGAAGCTGACACCGGGCTTGCTCAACAAGTCATAGATCTCTTCCTTATGTGTAGCCTGTGAGAAGTAACCTCTCTCTTCAAGCGTATCGAAAACATTCTTGTACATGATCTGCCTCCGCTTAATTCTTATAAAAAACCAATAAATAATAACATCTTAAAGGCTCTGGCTCAAGCGAGAGGCAGCAATGGCAGCCGCCGCACCGTCAGCTGCAGCCGTAACGAGCTGACGCACATCCTTGGTCCTACAATCTCCTGCCGCGAACACACCGGGGGTCGACGTCTCGCACGTCTCATCCGCGATAACATAACCCGACTCATCAAGCTCAACCAAATCCTTGAACACACCGTTCTCCGGGATAAGTCCGATGGCAACAAAGAGTGCATCCGTAGTAAGCTCTTCGTCCTTGCCGTCGATGGAAGTAACCGTCACGCTTGTAAGCTTGCCTTCACCGTGAAGTGCGGATACTGTATACGGCATCTTCTTGATTACGTTTTTGTGCGTAAGAAGCTCATCAGCAAGAGCCTTATCGGCACGGAACTCGGTACGTCTGTGGATGATGTAGACTTCCTTGCAGATCTCGGAAAGGTAGATCGCATCCTCAACTGCAGTATTACCGCCTCCGAACACGGCTGCGGTCTTGCCCTTAAAGAAAGCACCGTCACAGGTAGCACAATAGGAAACACCTCTTCCCGCAAGCTCCCTCTCGCCGTCGAGGCCCATCTCACGACGCTTAACACCCGTCGCGATAATGACCGTCTTCGCCTCACAGGTAGAGCCGTACTCGCCAGTCATGGTAAAGCCTTCCTCGAGGCTTCCTTCTATCTTCCTTATGGTATCGAACACGAACTCGGCACCGAACTCCTGCGCCTGCTCGAAAAGCTTATTCGCGTACTCATATCCTGACACTCCGGGAAGCGCCGGGAAGTTATCGATCTCGGGAGTATTTATAATCTGTCCGCCCGGGGCTTCGCCTTCGAAGATCATTACCGATCTTCCGGCGCGTCTTGCGTAAATAGCGGCGGTAAGACCCGCCGTTCCTGCACCTATAATGGCTACGTCAATCATGCATCTTTCTCCTCTACATACTCGCGAAGCTTCGCATCGATCTCGGGGAAGTCTCTGCTTACGGAGATGATCTTGCCCTCGGGTGTAATGAAGCAATGCTCACTTTGACCCGTGCATCTTACCTGACCCGTTGCCTTATCCTTCACCTCATACTCGATGTAAAGTCTTACGCCTGTATACTTAACGAACTTAATGGAGATGACCACAGTGTCGTAAAACTCCGCACTCGTCTTGAACTTGGCCGTAACAGAAGTTACGGGACTCATGATCCCGTTCTCTTCACACTCTTTATAGCCTAATCCGATCTTCTCGAATGCATCTACTCTCGCCTCTTCGAACCACCTGATGTAATTCGAATGATGAGCTATCTTCATCTGGTCTGTCTCGTAGTACTGAACAATATGCTCGTATGGTGTAATCTCTTTCATCCTTCAACCGTCCGTGTAAAAAAAATCTGCTATATCCTTGAAGTAATCCCACCTGACACTCTCGTTCTGGATCTCATGACGGTAGTGTCCGTAGTTTTTCTCAGTTACGACAATGCCCTTGGAACGCAATATCTCACATACGTCCTTTACGCCGACACCGTAGTTGCCGACGGGATCGTCCTGGCCGTACGTAAGCATGACAGGCTTCTCAAGAGGAATATGGTCGTAAGCATCCTTCTTCTGCATGCGTATAACGAGCTTGAAAAGATCCGAGAAACCCTTGTTGGTGAACAGGAATCCTGCATAAGGATCAGCGATGTACTTCTCTACTTCCTTCTCATCGGAAGTTACCCAGTCGAAGTTTGTCTTGGGATTATCGATTCGTCTGTTGTATGTTCCGAATGCGATCTTGTCTACCATCTTACCCGGAGCCCTCTTACGTCCGAAGATCTTCATCATGTTGGTAAGAGCAAGTCCTGCACCTGCCGCAGGATTAGGGCCCATCGTAGAAGCGAAGATAAAAGCTTCGAACTCCTTGCTGTAATCGGGAGTGATGTAGATGTTACGGCATACGAACGAACCCATGCTGTGGCCGTAAAGGAAGTACGGGATATCCCCGCCGAATCTTTCCTTAGCCTTGGCATGTAATGTCATCTCGTCTTTCAAGATGCACATGTGGGAATCCTTGGCATCGCCGAAATATCCGAGAGGCATGTCATTCCCTTTATTTGTCTCGTAGGTCTGACCGTGACCCATCATGTCCATGCCGCACACGTCGAAGCCGCGTCCGTTAAGGTACTCGGTCATCTCGTCGTATCGGCTGAAGTGATCAGCCATGCCGTGGCATATCTGAATGACGCCTTTGGACTTGCCTCCTTCTGCCCTGACCGGAGCCGGACAGAAGAACGCTGCTATCTTGTTTCCGCCTCCGACGGAAGCGTCGAAGGTTATTCTTTCTTTGTTCACTTTAAGATAACCTTGATATCCTTTCCAATCTTATCCTTGGGAAGCACGTTGACACCCTCGGATACGACCTCGCCGTCAACCTCGATCTTAGCGACAGTATCGCAGCCGCCGTCCATGACATAAGTGACATCAACGGGGACGCCGTTGAACTCGAACGATACTCCTGCCTCGCCGTTCTTATCGAACTGTGAAGGGAGAAGTCCGGGCTCGAACTTCATGTCTCCGAACTCACCCTTAACACCCATGATCTCGTTAAGGACCGTGAGGATGAGCCATGATGCCGCACCTGTCAGGTAGTGGTAAACACCTCTTCCCTTCGGGTCGAAATACTCGGGTACACCGGGGTAGATCTTGGAGGACTCGAAGTCGGCTGCATGCCTGTAAAGTGAGCCGATTACCTTCCAGCCTGCTTCCTTGCAACCTCTGGTATAGAGCGCGTTACCATACATAACAGCCATGTGCGAGAATACCGCACCGTTCTCCTTCTGTCCGTAAGCGAAGCCGAACATTCTACCCATATTTGTCTTGATCTCATGGAAGTCGGTGTTAAGTCTGTATCCGCCAGCACTCTCGTCGTAGAGGTACTTGTCGGAAGACTCGATTATCGCCTTGACCTGATCGTCGGAAGCGACACCGCTCATTACCGTGAACACCTGACCCGTGATCATCATAGCAGGGTTGCCCGCCTTGTCGCCGTTCTTCTCGAGTGGCTTGCCGTCGTTGTCGTAGTAGCTGTTAAATCTCGACAGACCGAACTCATCCGTGAACCATTCGTTATCTCTGATGTGTCCCGCGAGAGCCTCCGCCTTTGCCTCGAGATCACGCGCGAGTTCATTAAGTGAGAACTCCTTCTTATCACCCGAGAAGCCGTTCTTAACGGCGTCGCAGTACTTCATGAGTGTGTCTCTTCCGCCTTCTGTGCCGATGAGGCCCGCAAGCTCTGGGGCGAGGCTGACCTTATCGCCATTTGTCTCTGAGAACTTATCTAAGATCTTAGCAAGCTTTCTGTAGTTTCCGGCGTAGGCCGCAGTGAAAGCTACCGACTCACCCCTGTCTTTCGCCATGTCGAGAGCGTCGTTCCAGTCAGCGCCTCTAAGCTTCATGTTGCCGTGCTCTCCGACGTCGAAGTACGCCGCGAGATTCTGCAGGAGCAGGTGCTCGAGGACCGTGCCATCGCATTTCGCGCCGGGATCTTCTTCGAGGAGCGACTCGCCTCTCATCACCTGTCTGTCGATGAAGTAAGGAGCAGTCTCGTTAAGGATGCCAATGTCGCCGCTCTGCTTGATATAAAGGTCCATCGTCATGAACGGCCACATCGCGTGATCCATCCACACTCTCGTGATGCCGTTTCTGTCTGCGATGAACTCGCCGCTTCCCGTACCGATGATGGTCGCGTTTGTTCCGTCAGTTCTCACGCCTCCGAAGTTATCGACGAGCATCGATCTTACGTCCGCAGGATCCATGATTATGAGAGCCAGGCAGTCCTGCCACAGATCTCTCCATCCTCTTCCTCCCTTGCCGTAGTCGTGGTGCGGCAGGAATGAGCAGCCGTAGATTCTTCTCAAGATGGGCTGGATACCGACCCAGTACATCCAGTTATCGAAGTTCTTGTCACCCGTGTGGAGCCTTACGTTCACCTTCTGCTTCCAGTAAGTCTTGTTCTGGAACAGCTGCGCATCGAAGACCTTGGCAGACAGATATCTCAATGCGACATCATCCGTCCTGCCCCTCTCGCCTATAACGAGAGCCATGACATACTCGGTGCTGTTTCCGGGAGCAAGCGTCTCCTTCTCAAAAATACATGCGCCCATCGCCTCAAAGCCGTCGACCCTGTCGCCGATCTGGCACTTGGGTACGCCTGTGGCGGGGAAGCGCGGGTTATCAAGAGTGCCGCCCTCGCCGATGAAGTCCTCCATCAGCGGGCAGAAGCCTACGGGTGCTATGCCCTCGCCCTCAGCTGCGAAGAAACCATACTCAACCTCGTTCGCCCTGTGTCCTCTCTCATCGAAAGTGAGCGTCGGGTCATTTACGACACCGTACTTCGTGGTGTGGATGCGGTTAAGCATCGAAGTAACGTTCCTGTGGTCCCTGATGTTATCAGCGGATCTGCCGTAGATCGGGACCGCAGCAGTAGCCGTAAATGTAACAGGCTCGGGAGTTGCGTTAGTGATCTTGACCTTGGTAAGTTCGATCTTGTCGTCAGTATCGACGGGAACAAAAGTTGTGACCTCTGCCTTAAGGCCGGTTTTGCCGATGTTTCTCTCCGTCTTCTGATAGAGCATGCCGGCATACAAGGTGACCTCGTCGGCACCTGCCTCTCCCTTGAGGGCGTGCTGTCTTGCCGAGTTGCCCATGGCTGACACGAGATTGCCGTTCTCGATCTTGATCCAGAAGTTTCTGGTCGAACGGTTGTTATGAAGGTTATCCGAGCTTACAGGCTCCAGGATAAATGTGTTCTGAGATGTCTTAAGGTCTCCACCGAATTCCGGGGTGACAGTTCCCATCATGCCTGACGGAGCGCCGTCCGGGAAATACAGATAACTCCAGTTATCGTGATTGACTAACCTGAATTCTCCGTCCGAACCTGTGTACTCGTAACCCATTTTTAT